>JBDHRB010000144.1:0-6204 GCA_039807355.1 Candidatus Competibacteraceae bacterium | reverse complement strand
GGCGAACAGGCCAGCGTGGGCTGGCCCCAGCCGCAATTCAATGAACCGCGCCATTTGTTGATAGGCGCTGATCACCCATTGACCGCGCACGCCGATCAGTTGCGCCCGCGAGCGTTCCGTAGTGAGCAGATGGGTCGTCGCAATCATGGTCGAGGCCGATGGATTTCCAAACTCAGGGCGCTGTCTTCGCCGTACAGGGATTTTCCGCCACGCTGACCGGAATCTGTTGCTGGCGCAAATAGGCGAGCAGGGCGGCACCGCCCAGCGCGTAATTGCCCTGCCGGCGCGACTCGTCATCCAGGCGAATCAGGGTGTTGATGCCGACCACTCGGCCACAACGATCCACCAGCGGCCCGCCGCTGTTGCCCTGCGAGACAATCGCGGTATGCGCAATGACCGTCGGCGCTGCGTCTGCACCGCGCACCACGCTGATTTCGCCGCTGGACATCACCAGTTCAGGAATCGCCGACAGTTCATTCTTGTCCAGTAGCGCAGCAAACTGGGGATCGACCTGCAATTCAAAACCGGGAAAACCGGCGGCGACCACCGGCTCCAGTTTTTCAACCTGCGCGGTTAGCGGCAGCGCCGCGCCGGTGCTGGCCGCATCCAGCTTGAGCAGGGCGAAATCCGGGGTATTGAGCCGCTCACGGTTTTCCGAGAGGGGCGTGGCGTTCAACAATTGCGCCTTTTGCAGTCCGCCCAGCGCCTTGCCGGTGACAAAAATCGAGCTGTTAGGCGCGGGCGTCCCGACCACATGGCTGTTGCTGAGAATCACCCCAGGCGCGATCAGGAAACCGCTGCCCATGCTCAAACCGTCAGCTTGCGGCGACAGCACCAGGACGGTTGCCGCTTCCAGACGCTGCGCCAAGGTCGATACTGGCGCAGCGCCCGGTTCCGCCGGCGGATCGCCCTGAGCAGGTTGCACCGGGCTTTGCGCCGGCAAGGGCAACAGCGGATACGGCGTTTCGACAGTGCAGACATCCTCGGTCAGCGCCTTGCGCAGGCGCTTGGCCTGCTCTTCCAGAGCGCGGTTGACCTCGTTTTGCAATTGCAACCAGTCATTAGTGACTGCGGATTCAGCCGGGCGGGCTTCCATGAAGCGGATCAACAGGCCGAGCAGCAAGCCGCAGAGCAATAACGCGCCGCCGCTCACTGCATAGACCCAACCGGGTTGGCGCCGGGACAGCGGTTCGGGCGGTTCCGGGGCGGTTTCGGCCAGCGCCGCCGAGGGTGGCGTTGTCGGGCGCGGCGCGAGCGGCGCATTGTCCAAGGGCAGTGGCCGATCCGGCTCGCCGGGCCAGGGCAGCGTGACATAGCGGCCCAGCGTGGCCTCAAAGTGCTGGCGCAATCCGGCTTCGCTGTCCGCCACCGACGGCGGGGCTAATCCCCAGTTGGTGAGGATGACCTGATCGCCGACCAGCAGAATATCTTCAGCGGTAGCGACGATCAGCGCCCGTTGCAACAACGGCCCGAACTGCGGGTCGCTCAACCACTCCGCCGCCGGTTGCAAAGCCTCCCGGAGTCGGCGCAGCGCCTCGCGTTGATGATCCGGGTGCGCCTGAATCAGCGCAACAACTTCGCCTTCCACCGGGGTGTACCAGGCAATCGACTGAGCCGCGCTGCTACGCTCGCCGGCCAGGGCCGGTTCCGCCAGCAATCCACTCAGCCGACCCTGACTTTTGCTTTCGAGAAAGGCGCGCAACCCTGCAAACGCCTCCAGCACCCGTCGTCCGCGCCAGTGAATCGGCGCAAAGGCGTTGATTTCCGAGGTGCGAATAAAGCGTAATCGACTCATGGCGCACTGACCCTGACGATGAACTTAAACTCGATCAAGCCGTGCATTTACCCGCCGGAACCCAATCGCTGGCATCGGGATTTTTGCAAATATCCCGCACCATATTAGCGCCGTTCTGCGCCACCTTTTTACTTTCCGCCTGCTTGGTTTCCGCTTTTTGCAATTTCTTTTCCGTATCCTTGACATTCTTTGTCACGGCGACGGTTGAGGTACTCCGGGATTTAGCGGATTTCTTCGATGGCGCGGCGACGCTGGCGACCTGGGTGCGATTCAGCCCGGACTGTTGCAGTGTTTCTTCATAGGAACGGGTGTAGGCCGCGACATTTTCCGTAAAGCGACTATCGACAGTTGCAATCAATTCATTAGTTTCCTGCAAGCCATCAACGATTTCTGTCAGGCGTTGCCGCCCTTCCTGGGCGCTGACACGTCCGCGTTTTTTATCGCGGAGCAATTTGGCATAGGCTTTTTGATAACAGCTTTGCGCTTTTTGCGCTGAGGCCAGAGTTAAATCCATATCGCTGACATCGCCGTCGATGTAATAGGCGTATTTATCGGTGAGATCGGCCCGATCCTGCTCGGCCTGCTCGGTCGCGCCCTGATCCTGTTGCGCAGTTGCCAACGCGCCGAGCAGACTGCCGGCCAGCCCGCCTAACAACGCGCCGCGCCCCCGGTTATTGCGATCCAGGGCGGCCCCGGCAATCGCGCCAATCGCCGCTCCGGCTAAAATTCCGGCGGTGCGTGCTTCTTCCTGACGCTTGGCCATGCGGGCGCTGACATCGTAGCGGCGCAAGTCTTCAATCGGTTCATAGCAGTTCGGGTAATAGTCGGTGCTGACCAAGCGGGGAACGCTCGATACTTGCGATTCCTCGCCCGGCATCGTGGCGCAGCCGTGGAGACCCAGACTGCCAGCGATAGCGAAGGCCAGCAGGGATTGTTTTAGCGCGGGATGAGTGAACATGGGGCATCTCCTGCAAATAAGCGCGATGGGTCAATGGATCATCAGCGGCTCGGATTGACAATCTCATTCAACAGCGTGTCGGAATCCGCTTTGCGTTGCTGACGATAGTTTTTTACATGGTTGATAAACACATCGGTGCGCCGCATTAAAATTGGACCCAGCACCTCTTTGCGTCCTAGTTCTTCGCGCACCCGGCTGGCCTGTTCCTGGACCACCGCGTCAGGATAATCCACGCAGGACGCGATGTTATCAACATAAATCGCCAACGCGCCGCGCAGGGCCTGATTGCCATTGGCGATGGTCGCGGTATAAAGCTCTATGTTCTGTTTTTGGCCGCTTTTTCGGGCGCGTTGCAATTGCTCCTGCAAGTCCTGCAACCGCCCATAATAATTCTTGATGGTCTCGGCGATCAGCGCCGCCGATTGAATCAGGTTGGCGACGGTATTTTTTTGCTGTTCCGCCAGTTGACCGACGGCGCGCTTCAGTTCGGCGTTGACAGCCATCAGCGCCTTTTTCTGCTGATCGTCCGCCGTAGCCTGGATAATCACTTCCAGACGCTGGGCGGGATTTTCTATCGTGTCGAGATTGAGCAGCGCGGCGAAATTGCCGTCTTCCTGTTTCCATTCAGTAAGCAGAGCTTGCGAACGGGCGTTCGGCGCGGCCAGGGTGGCGATGACCACGCGGAAGCCGGTGGTTTCATTGCGGCGCGGCGCACCGTTCGGGTCGAAAAACGGATATTCCCGGCGCATTCCGCTCAACAGGGCATCTTCGCCCTCGACATAATTAC
The DNA here is from genome assembly GCA_039807355.1 of Candidatus Competibacteraceae bacterium. GTDB lineage: Bacteria > Pseudomonadota > Gammaproteobacteria > Competibacterales > Competibacteraceae > UBA2383. The sequence goes on along the minus strand of JBDHRB010000144.1, from coordinate 2,664 downwards.
CGCCTTTGACAACAAAGCCGCCGGTGGCGCCGTGCGCCCTGCCGCTGCCGCGCACCAGATGAAACGGCTCGAAAATCATTTCCGCCGCGTTGCCGATCACGTCATGCAAGCCCAGCGGATTGGGGCGCTTGCTGCCAATCGGCATCAGCCGCGCTGTGAAGCCGCTGCCGCCGGTTTTCGGCTGATAAACCGCCCAGTCGCTCAATGGTCCTTCAGCGCCATTTTCCAGTTTCCGGGGAAACAGACGGTCTTCCAGTTCTTGATGACTGACCTGGTGGCCGCCGCGTGCGGCAAATTCCCATTCCGCTTCGCTCGGTAAGCGAATGAAGGCCAGTGAACCGCCTTGTTCCGGGCCGCCGGCGGTGATCGGCAGACGCTCGCGGGCGTGACGCGCCAGCCATTGACTGTACAGCTCGGTGAAGCGCAAGGCGTCGAACCAGGAGAGATTGACCTTGGGCAGGCGCTGCTGGGCGGGAGTCGCCGACTCCGGGGCGGGACAAGCGCCGGCGGCGTCAGGACTGGAGGCGGTGGACAGCGCCTCGGTCTGGGACAGCACCAGCCGGTATTGCCAATCGGTGACTTCGTACTTGGCGATGAAATACAGCATCGGCTGCAATGCGCCATCGGGCGCGGCGCGTTTCAACACCGGGCCGAGGGTATTGCGCCAGGCCGGCGGCAACTCTTCGAGGAGGAACTGGCCGGCGACCGCGCCGCGCCGAGGGCCGGCCAAAAACGCCTGCCGATAACCCGGTTCGCCGGCGCTGAACGGATAGCCGAGGTTGAAGCTTTGATCGTCGAGCAGGCCCTTGCCGAGGATGTAGACATGGCGGAAGACCATCTTGCCGCCGCAGGGCAAGGGCAATTCCAGGTCATCCGTCAGCGGTTGGGGGTTGAACAGCAGGTCTGGAGCCGCTGCGACTGGCGCGGCGATCAGTCCTGCGGTTAGGCCGATCAGCGGCCAAAACCGTCCGTCAAACATCACGAAGACCCTCCGCCGGTTCGATGCGCGCTGCTCGCCAACCGCCGGCGCTGGCGGCAAGCAGCATGATGAGCAGCGTCGCCGCGGCGGCGATTCCAGCCTGCTCGATGGTCAATCGACACACGGTTTCGCCGGGTTGCGCCTGATCGGCGAATCGCTGGTTGATGATGAAGCTGGCTAAAAGATAGGCGACCCCGGCGAGTATTGTTCCGAAACCGGCGGTAAACAGCGCTTGCATCAGCGGAAAGCCGATCAGTCCGCGCCCCGGTAAACCGAGCAGGCGCAAAATGCTCAGTTCCCGGCGCTTGCGTTCCACCGCCGCCAATACGTTTACGCCCAAGGAACAAGCGTAGCCGACCGCGCTGAGGACGGCGATGATCGCAAAGAGCAGGGTCAGGTTGCGATTGAGCGCCTGAATCTGGGCAATCGCCGCCGCCTGGGTTTCCACCTCCACGCCCTGATTGAGCAAGACATCGCGCAACGGCGCAACCTGATCGAGGGTTTTTGCATACAGGCGAAACGCCGGATAACGCCGTTCCGGCAGGGGTGCGGGCGGAGATTGCCCCGGCCAGGCGAAATGTTCCACCGCGAAGCCGTCCCGATAATCTTCCACCGCTTGCAGCAGATCGAGACGGGCCAGCGCGGCGTCCCGGCTAAAGGCGCTCAAGGGCAATACGGCGCTGACCGTGACCGTCAATGCAGCGTATTCCAGGCGACCGTCATGACTCCGGCTGATCGCGGCGGGCAAGGATTCGCCGCCGCGCAACTGCAATTTTTCCGCGACCGACTGAGTGACCAACAGTTGCGCCGAGGTGGCCGGCGGCGAAACCGTCGGCGGCAGTAACGGATCGTCGGGCGCAGTCGGCAACAGTTCCACGGTCACCGAGCGGCCTAAATCCGGGCGGCGCAATTCTAGTGTCCCGGCGATCTGGCGGGTGCGGGGAATGACAAACGCCACTTCGGGCCGCGCCCGCAGCGCGTCAAACCAGTTCAGGGTGAAGCGTTGGCTGCCGATGGGCAACAATTCCCGGTTGCGCGGTTCCTTGGCCAGCCGTTCGATCAAGGTGGACACCACGCCGTGCTTGAGTCCCAACAGCACCAGCAGCGGGGTTAGCACCGCTGCCAGCGCCAACACCGCGCACAATGACAGCCGCCATTCATGGCGGTAATCGCGCCAGGCGAGCCAGGCGATGTGACCGGGCCAGTTCAAGGTTCGATCCGGGCGAAGCGGGCAGTGACCTGATCGCCGTTCGCTAAAGATTGCCGGGTCAGCGCCGGGATGATTGGCCGCAGGCCATAGCGTTGCATACGCGGCTGGTCGTGACTGGCGACAATCAGGGTTGCGCCCTGTTCCGCGGCCAGTTCCAAGAATAGTTCCATCACGCTATCGGCGTTCAACGGATCGAGGGAGGCGGTTGGTTCATCGGCCAGGACGATGGGCGGGTTATGCGCTAAGGCGCGGGCAATCGCCGCCCGTTGTCGTTCTCCGACCGACAGTGTAGCGGGATAGGCGTCGAGCAAACGGGTCAACCCCAGCCGTTCTGCTAACCGCGCCGTCGCGCCATTTTCCGGCAAGGCGCAACAGCGGCGCGGCAAGGCAATATTGTCGCGGACCGTCAGAAAGCCCAGCAAACCGCCGTTTTGCAGCACATAGCCGAGATAGCGCCGGCGCAGGCGGGTAAAAG
>JBDHRB010000143.1:0-6221 GCA_039807355.1 Candidatus Competibacteraceae bacterium | reverse complement strand
GAAACGCAAATCTTCCCCGCCCGCAAAGAAACGCCCAAGACGCTCATTTTCGCCAAAACCGACAGTCACGCCGACGACATCATTAACATCGTGCGCGAGGTCTACGGCCAGGGCAACGCCTTCTGCAAAAAGGTCACCTACCGCGCCGAGGAAGACGCCGACAGCATCCTGAGCAGCTTCCGTAACGACTACCACCCGCGCATCGCCGTGACCGTGGACATGATCGCCACCGGCACCGACGTCAAACCGCTGGAAGTGCTGCTATTCATGCGCGATGTGCGCTCCAAAGGCTACTACGAGCAAATGAAAGGCCGTGGTGTGCGCAGCCTGGATGCCGATGGCTTGAAGCGCGTCAGCAACTCTGCATCCGGCGCCAAAGCCCGCTTTGTGCTGATTGATGCCGTGGGCGTGGAAAAAAGCCTGAAAACCGAAAGCCGCCCTCTGGAGAAAAAACCTGGCGTGGCGCTCAAAGACCTGTTGCAAGGCGTGGCCCTGGGCCACCGCGACGACGACACCGTCCTCAGCCTGGGCAACCGCCTGGTGCGCCTGGCCAAACAGCTTCATGAGAAGGCCCAGGCGCGCATCGAGAAGGCCAGCGGCGACATTCCCGTGGGCGAGCTGGGCAAAGGCCTGATCGCCGCGCTCGACCCTGACGCCATCGTGCAAACCGCCCTGGCCACCGCCCAGGCGCAAGGCATCACGCGCAGCGAAGACACGCTTACTCCTGAAGAGATTTTGGCCGCTCGTGCCCAACGGGTCAGCGCAGCGTGCTCTTTATTTGATAGTCCTGAACTGCGCGACGAGATTGAAGCCGCCCGCCGTGAGCGCGAGCAGCTCATCGACCACATCAACATCGACCAGGTCACCTTCTCAGGCTTTAGCGAGCAGGCAGAAAGCGCGGCCAAGACTGTGATTCAAACCTTTACCGACTACATCGCCCAGCACAAGGACGAAATCGCCGCCCTGGGCTTTTTCTACCAGCAGCCCTACCAGCGCCGCGCCCTCACGCTGGAAATGCTCGAAGAGCTGCACGCGCACCTTGCCCGCCCGCCGTTGATGCTCACCACCGAGCGCCTGTGGAGCGCCTATGCCCGCGTGCAAACCTCCACCGTGAAAGGCGCAGATAAAAAACGCCAGCTCACCGATCTGGTCAGCCTGCTGCGCTTTGCCCTGGGGCTGGACGGCGAACTCAAACCCTTTGCCGATGAAGTGGACAAACGCTTTCAGGCTTGGGTCTTCCGCCACAACGCCCAGTGCGCCACCGCCTTTACGCCCGAACAAATGGACTGGCTGCGCCTGATGAAAGACCACATCGCCAGCAGCTGCGCCATCAGCCGCGACGATTTTGATTACGCGGAGCTGGCCGACAAGGGCGGATTGCAAAAAGCCTGGGGGCTGTTTGGCAAGGAGCTGGATACCTTGATGGATGAAATGAATGTGGAGTTGGTGGCGTGAGCGATATTCCTCTTGGATGGCAGATCGTCGATATTTGGGAAATATGCGGGCGCATTGTTGATGGGTCGCACAATCCGCCAAAGGCGTCGGAGGTCGGGAAGCCGATGCTCAGTGCGCGCAATATTGCTGACTTCAAAATCAATTTTGATAATTACCGCCTGATAAGTAACATCGATTTTGAGCTTGAGCACGCCCGCACACGAGTTTCGATCGGTGACGTGCTGCTTACCATAGTCGGCACCATTGGGCGTACTGCGGTTGTGCCTCAGAAAATTCAAGAATTCGCTCTGCAGCGAAGTGTCGCAGTTCTGAAGCCTTTGGGCGTTGATTCCCGTTATGTAGCGTATGCGCTCAGCTCGCCTGAAATTCAGCAATGGCTGCAAGACAACGCAAAAGGAACAGCCCAGAAAGGTGTTTACCTTAAAACTCTTGGCTCGTTACCAATAAAAGTTGCGCCCCAAAACGAACAAACCCGCATCGTCGCCAAGCTCGAAGAACTGCTGTCCGACCTCGATGCTGGTGTGGCCGAACTCAAGGCCGCGCAAAAGAAGCTGGGGCAATACCGCCAATCGCTCCTGAAAGCCGCCGTGGAAGGCGCACTCACCGCGCAATGGCGTGCCAACAACCCGCCATCGGAAACCGGCGCGCAGCTGCTGGCGCGCATCCTGACCGAGCGCCGCGCCCGCTGGGAAGCCAAACAACGCGCCAAATTCGCCGAACAAGGCAAAGCCCCGCCCCGCGACTGGCGAGGGAAATACTCAGAGCCAGTTGCTCCTGATACGACTACTACTGAAACATCAATTCCTGAAACTTGGCAATGGACTGGGCTGGAGCAATTATCCGACGGCTCCCAACATGGATTGAAAGCTGGGCCTTTTGGGAGTGCATTGAAAAAAGAATTCTACGCACCAGATGGCTATAAGATTTATGGCCAAGAACAAGTTATTCGAGGTGATGCATATTACGGCGACTATTTCATTAACGAAGAAAAATACAAAGAACTAATTTCATGCTCTATTAAACCCGGCGATCTGCTGATTAGCCTGGTTGGCACAACAGGAAAGATTCTTATCCTTCCGGAAGATGCAAAACCAGGAATAATAAATCCTCGATTGCTTAAAATTAGCCTTTCGCCCACTAACGTGAATCCGCAATACATCAAAATCATCCTTGAGAGCCCATATGCGCGACATTTTTATAAGTTGAATGCGCACGGTGGGACGATGGATGTTTTGAATCTAGGAATTCTTAAAGCATTGGCCATACCTATTCCTCCGATGGAAGAGCAGTGCGAAATAGTTCGTCAACTTTCGGAGCAAATGGATGCGGTCTTTGTTCAAGAGTTAGCCATCGCCCACTCCCTCCGCCAATCCACCGCCCAACGCCAAAACCTCTTGCGCGCCGCCTTTGCCGGCGAGCTGGTGCCGCAAGACCCCCGCGACGAGCCCGCCAGCGCCCTGCTGGCGCGCATTCGCGCCAAGCGCGCCGCGCAGGCGGGTGCAAAAAAACCGCGTGGGCGCAAGGTGAAGGAGGGCGCATGAACGCTGGCGTTTTACTTGACGGGTACTTGACTGGCCGTCCGGCGTTCTACTGTGTTTTCCTTGTAAATCAAGCGCTTGGGGCGCTATTTTTGCTTGACGGGTACTTGACTGGGTACCGCACCGCCCGCGGCGAAGGGGATTTTTGTGCAGCATGACGCCCACTATTTGCGCAGCTTGGTGTCTGAATTGGTGGCCTTGCCTGCGGAGACGGGCTGGGTGGAGTTCAAGCACAACAAGGCCGTGCCCGAGGACATTGGCGAGTACCTCAGCGCCCTGGCCAACACCGCCGCACTGCAAAGGCGCGCCAAGGCGTATGTGGTCTGGGGTGTGGAGGATGGCAGCCATCAGTTGCTGGGAACGAGCTTTCGTCCGGACACGGTCAAGGTGGGCAATCAGGAGCTGGAGAGTTGGCTGCTGATTCAACTGGAACCGCGGCTGAATTTTGCTTTTCATACCGTCTCGGTCACCGATGTGCCGTTGGTGGTGCTGGAAATCGATGCCGCGTTTCGCCATCCGGTGAAGTTCAAAGGGGCCGACTGGATTCGTGTGGGGTCGTACAAAAAACGGCTGCACGAATTTCCTGAAATGGAGCGGGCACTGTGGCGCCAACTCGACCAGACGCCGTTCGAGTTTCAGGTGGCTGCAGAAAAGCTCGGTGCCCAGGAGGTGCTGCGCCTGCTCGACTACCCCAGCTATTTCCGTTTGCTCGGCCTGCCTCTGCCCGACGGTCATGCTGCCTTGCTGCAGGCACTGGCCGATGACCGGCTGATAGAGCGCATGGACAGCGGCCACTGGCGGGTGTTCAACCTGGGGGCATTGCTGTTTGCGCACCGCCTGGGCGACTTTGGGTCATTGGGGCGCAAGGCCGTGCGTCTGGTGCGCTACAAAGGGGACGACAGGTTGCACGCCGAGCCTGAACCGCAATTTCCGGCGGGATATGCGTCCTCTTATGAGGTGCTGATCGGGGCCATTCACCAACGCCTTTCGGGCAATGAAGTGATTGGCAAGGCGCTGCGTGCCGATGTGCGCATGTATCCCGACCTGGCCATTCGCGAATTGGTGGCCAATGCACTCATTCACCAGGATCTGTCCATTTCAGGCGCCGGTCCGATGGTCGAGATCTTCAACAACCGGGTGGAGGTCACGAACCCCGGCGTTCCTCTGATGGATACGCAGCGATTGCTGGACTGCCCGCCCCGTTCACGCAATGAAGCGCTGGCTTCGCTCATGCGGCGCATGCACATTTGTGAAGAGCGCGGCACAGGTGTTGACAAGGTCGTGCGCAGTTGTGAATTGCACCAGTTGCCTGCGCCGTCGTTTGAAAAAGTGGAGGGCTCCACCAGGGCAACGCTGTATGCCCTGCGCCCCTTGACCCGCATGGATACGGAGGACCGCATCCGTGCGGTGTATTGGCATGCTTGTTTGCGCCATGTTTGTGGGCAGCACACCAACAACGCGTCCATACGCGAACGGTTCGGCATTGCCGACGGCAACAGTTCCATGGCGTCCAGGTTGCTCAAAGACGCCGAGGCCGCCAAAGTCATCCGGGTTTTTGACGGGCAGGCAGCACCCAAGCAGCGCCGTTACGTCCCGTTCTGGGTTTGATTTTTACTTGACGGGTACTTGACTAACGATCCCGTTGCGGGGTGATGAATTATAAAAATCAATAACTTACAGCGTTTTTCTACTTGATTGGCACTTGATTGCCACGCCCAAACACCACCGATTTGCGACCATGAATACCTCCTCTCTCGTCCAGAAAGTCTGGAACTTCTGCCACACCCTGCGCGACGACGGCGTGGGCTATGGCGACTACCTGGAGCAGCTGACGTATCTGCTGTTTTTGAAGCTGGCGCACGAGTACGCGCAAGAGCCTTACAACCGCGACACCAAAATTCCCAAGGGCTACGACTGGGCCAGCCTCACGCCCAAGGTGGGCGAACCGCTGGAGGCGCATTACCTGGCCACGCTGCACAAGCTGGGCAATGAGGCGGGCATGCTGGGCGCGATTTTCTTCAAGGCGCAAAACAAAATTCAAGACCCAGCCAAACTCAGCCGCCTGATGCAGATGGTCGACGCCGAAAGCTGGATCAGCCTGGGCGCGGATACCAAGGGCGATTTGTACGAGGGCCTGTTGCAAAAGAACGCCGAAGACACCAAAAGCGGCGCGGGGCAGTACTTCACGCCACGGGCGCTGATCGAGGCCATGGTGGCTTGCGTGCAGCCCGAGCCAGGCAAGACCATTGCCGACCCAGCCTGCGGCACGGGCGGTTTTTTCTTGGGCGCGTACAACTGGCTGACACGCCCCGAGGCCACGCTAAACAAAACGCAAAAGGCGTTTTTGCGCGACCACACTTTTCACGGCAATGAGATCGTGCCCAACACGCGCCGCATGTGCCTGATGAATCTGTTTTTGCACAATATTGGCGAACTGGACGGCGAGCCTTCCGTAGAGCGCTCGGACGCGCTCATCACCGAGCCGCAGCGCAAGGTGGATTATGTGCTGGCCAACCCGCCCTTCGGCAAAAAGAGCAGCATGACCATCACCAACGAAGAGGGGGAAGAAGACCGCGAGGCGCTGACCTACGAGCGCCAGGATTTTTGGGAAACCACCAGCAACAAGCAGCTCAATTTTTTGCAGCACATCGTCAGCATGCTGAAGGTGGACGGCAAGGCGGCCGTGGTGCTGCCCGACAACGTGTTGTTCGAGGGCGGGGCGGGCGAGAAGATCCGGCGCAAGCTGCTGGAGACCTGCGACGTACACACCGTGCTGCGCCTGCCCACGGGCATTTTTTACGCCCAGGGCGTGAAGGCCAATGTGGTGTTCTTCGACAACGCGCCCAAGGATGGGCGCGTGCATACGCAGGGCGTGTGGTTTTACGACCTGCGCACCAACAAGCATTTCACGCTGAAGACGCGCACGCTCAAAAGTGAGGATTTGCAGGATTTCATCACCTGCTACCACCCCGAGAACCGCTATGAGCGCGTGGCCAGCGAGCGCTTCAAATACTTTAGCTACGCCGATTTGGTGGCACGCGACAAGGCCAGCCTGGATATCTTCTGGCTGAAGGACAACAGCCTGGATAACCTCGATGACCTTCCGCCGCCAGAGGTGCTGCAGCAGGAGATCATCGAGCACCTGGAGGCGGCGCTGGCGGCGTTTCGGGATGTTGCAATCGGGCTACGAAATAATTGATTAATTCAGGATATTTCCAAATTTTCTAT
>JBDHRB010000142.1:0-6336 GCA_039807355.1 Candidatus Competibacteraceae bacterium | reverse complement strand
GGGAAATCATGCCGGTTATTGTACGCATAAACCACGGGAAACCCCGCGCCAACCGAGCCGAAAAAACGGCGCGGATCAAGCGTCCATCGCCGCCGGACGCCCTGCTCCAGGCCGATTCGCATCCGCCGGATGCGTGGCGAATCGGGGCATTACGCACCCGCTCAGGCCGGCGGGGTCGCCACGCATCCCTGCGTTCCTTCAATGTTCAACATGACTATTAAAGATTTTTTCCAGGCAATCGGCTTCCAGCAGACGTTCGCTCCATAATTCCAGGCGCTCTATAGGCGCTTCCCGTAATAAATCTTCCACCCAGTTGGGCAATTCGCCAAAACGTCGCGTGAGCAGTCGCCGCAAAACCCGAATTTCACCCTGCTGCAATCCCTGTTGCAATCCCTGCTGTAATCCCTTTTTAATCCCAATCCGTTCTACGCTGGTTACATAGCGCATGATGTGTTGCTCCTCATACTGTTGCAATTCAATCCACAAGCGGTCTTCCGCTGCATCCGGCAATACCAAAACCCAATCCACAAAGCGGAACAATTCGAGAATATCTTGGCGCGACCAGCCGCGATGATACAGACTCCGCGTCAATCGCCATTTCCATTGATAACGCGCCGGTAGATCATCTGCGGTTTCCTGCGCCTTCAAATGCGCCAACACCACAACCGCAAACGGGTTGGAATGAGCCTCCAGCTCGGTTTCTCGTTCCCGATAGTCCAGTAATTTCACCAATGGATAGCGCCAATCTAAAGCGCACCCCCAAAGCGCCTCCTGATGAACAGCCGGACGCCATTGCTGGCGCTGGTCCGTCAGAATCGCCAGACTGACGACCGGACGTTGATAACGATCACGAAGGCGGGTGTAATAAATAAACATTCTGGCGCTAAAATCGGCCTCATAACAGCCTTGCACCTCAACATGAATCAGCACCCAGATTTCATCGCCCTGTCGTCGCCACACTTTAATCAACTTGTCCGCATAGCGTCGCCCCAGTTCCGCATCGCGGGCGATCTGCTGCAATTCCTTATCCAGAAATTCGTATCCGCGCTCCCAGCTAATATCCGCATGAATATCAGGAAAGAAAAACGACAGAAAGGCTGGAAAATACCGCTCCAGCACGTCTTTCCATGGAGAATCGTAGTCGCTCATGATTAAGCTCACACCGCAAACAAGCGCCGCTTGGTTTCCTGCATCAACTCCGCAGGTTTACCGGTCATCCGCCAGCCGTTTATTTTCCAAGCCCTTGGCACCGCCCGGCCCGCGTTCGGGGCGGGTCAGCATAGCCGAGCGCCGCCAGCACATCCGGGTGGCGAGTATACTTTGAACCATGCCCCGCCGCTGTGGGATTGAACCGATGGGCTGCTGATACTCTGACCGGAGATCGACTGTTGAATCTTGGCGCTATTCCGCTGTACGCAGATGATTCTGTGGCCGAAAATTCCATAATCGGGCGTGCAGCGCCATCGGAACATGGCGCACGGTAAATCTATGCCCACCCTTCGATCCCGCCTTGCCTTGAACCGTGGGGATGTCGTCGCGGCAGAGGTCATCGGCAGCCTGATCCGGTTACGCGCCCTGTTGGTCAAGGAATTTTTGCAGTTGTTGCGCGACCCGCGTATGCGCTTTTTCATGGTGGTGCCGCCGCTGTTTCAATTGATGGCGTTCGGCTACGCCGCCAGTTTTGATGTCCGTCATGCCGAAATCGCCGTCGTCGATCAGGCGCACACCGCCGCGACCCGCGAACTGCTGGCGGCGGTAGCGGCGTCCGGCAGTTTCACCCTGCATCATCATCCGGCGATGCGCGAGGCCAGCGCGGCGCTGGATCGCGGGGAAATCCGCGCCATTTTGCGCTTCGCGCCGGACTTTGCCCGACAACCGGTCGCGCAGCTCATCACCGACGGTTCGGATTCCAACAGCGCCCAGATGATCGCCGGGCAACTCAGTCAGGCGTTGCAGCAGAGCGCCCAGCGCCGCGCCGGCTTCGATCCGCCGTTGCAGATCGAAGAACGGGCCTGGTTCAATGAAAATCTCGATGACCGCTCCTACTTCGTGCCTGGCATCATTGCCACCATCGTGCTGATTACCACGGTGATTCTGACTGCAATGAGCGTGGTGCGGGAACGGGAATTCGGCACGCTGGAACGCTTGCTGGTGACGCCGGTGGCGCGGCTGGAGTTTCTCGCGGCGAAGATGATCGCGGTGGCTGCGGTCGGCCTGTTCGATGTGGCGTTAATCAGCATGATCGCAGTGTTCTGGTTCGGCGTACCGTTTCGGGCCAATGTCATCGGCTTGTTGGCGGGCAGTTTGCTGTTTCTGATGAGTTCGCTGGGTATCGGCCTGCTGATTTCCAGTTACGCACAAACCCAGCAGCAGGCGATGCTGCTGGCGTTCTTCATCATCATGCCAATGGTGATTTTGTCCGGATTTGCCTTCCCGATTCAGAACATGCCGGAGGCGGTGCAATGGCTGACCTGGTTGGACCCGCTGCGCTATTACCTGGTGGTGATCCGCGATGTATTTCTCAAGGGCAGCGGGATGGGTGCGCATGGTTTTGAGTATGGGATGATGGCGCTGCTCGGCGCGGCAGCGCTGTTGTTAAGCTTGTCGCGGGTGCGCTAACCGGAGGAGAAGCTGATGGCTATTCATGTCAAATATTTCGCCAGCCTGCGCGACCGTTTGGGCCGCGCAGGCGATGAACTGGAGGCGTCCGCCGGGTTGACCGTGGCCGGGGTCTGGGCGGCGCTGCATCCTGACGCGCCGTTGCCGCCGAATACCTTGACGGCGGTCAATCTGGACTATGCGGAACTCACTCAAGCGGTGCGGGAAGGCGATGAAGTGGCGTTCTTTCCGCCGGTGACCGGGGGATGACCGATGCGCATTGAACTGCGGGATCAACCGTTTTCGCCGCTGGCGGAACTGGCGGAGTATCAGGCCGAGCTGGAGCAGCGCCTGTCCGGTCAATACGGCGCAACCGCAATCTTTATCGGTACGATGCGCGACATCAACGAAGGCGCAGCGGTGCGCGGCATGACTTTGGAGCATTATCCGGGCATGACCGAGCGCCAATTGCAGCGCATGGTCGAGGCCGCGTTTCAGGAATGGCCGTTGCTGGACGCGCTGGTGCTGCATCGGGTCGGCGCGTTGCAGCCGAATGATCCTATCGTACTGATTGCGGTGTGGTCGGCGCACCGGGCCGAGGCGTTCGCCGCTTGCCGCTTTCTCATTGAGGAATTGAAAAGCAAAGCGCCGTTGTGGAAGCGCGAGACCCTGACGAGCGGTTCGCGCTGGGTGGAACACAATACGGCGGCCCCGGATTGACCTAAACTGCGTCATCGACACTGCCGCCGCCGATTTTCCCACTCCCGGAGAGCCTTACCGCATGTCCACCGGCAATGAATTTACCCTGCTCAAGGAGCGGCGGTTTCTGCCGTTCTTCATTACCCAGTTTCTCGGCGCATTCAACGACAATGTGTTCAAGAACGCCCTGATTATTCTCATCGCCTTTCAGGCCGCCGATCCGGCCCAATCCAATCTGCTGATCAATGCCAGCGCCGGGCTGTTCATTTTGCCGTTTTTCCTGTTTTCAGCGACCGCCGGACAGTTGGCGGACAAATATGAGAAGTCTCATTTGATGCGCTGGATCAAGGCCCTGGAGATCGTCATCATGCTCGGCGCGGCGGCGGCTTTCGTTCTGAACAACGTGCCGCTGTTGATCGGCCTGCTGTTCCTGATGGGTGCGCAATCGACTTTGTTTGGCCCGGTCAAGTACAGCATCCTTCCGCAGCATTTGCAGCCGGAAGAACTGGTCGGCGGCAATGGCTGGGTGGAAATGGGCACATTCCTGGCGATTTTGATTGGCACGCTGCTGGGCGGGGTGTTGATTGCGATTCAAGGTCAGGGGCCGTGGCTGGTGGGCGGCGTGGTGGTGATTCTGGCAATTCTCGGCTTTCTCTCCAGCCTGTTCATTCCCCGCGCCGCGCCGGACGCGCCGGAGCTGCGCATCAACTGGAATCCGTTTACCGAAACCTGGCGCACCATCGCCATTACCCGGCGCAATCGCACGGTGTTTTTGTCAGTGCTGGGGATTTCCTGGTTCTGGTTCCTTGGCGCGACCTATCTGGCGCAACTGCCGAATTACACCAAACTGAACCTGGGCGGCGATGAGCATGTAGTGACGCTGCTGCTGACCCTGTTCGCCTTGGGTATCGGCGTTGGTTCGCTGTTGTGCGAACGCTTGTCCGGGCGGCGAGTAGAGCTGGGTCTGGTGCCGTTCGGCGCGATAGGCCTGACCGTATTTGGCGTCGATCTGTTTTGCGCGGCAGCGCCGGTTGCGCCAGAAGCGGCATTGATCGGCGCTGCGGAGTTTCTGCGCAACGCTTCGCACTGGCGGGTGCTGCTGGATATTCTGCTGATGGGCATGTTTGGTGGGTTCTACATCGTGCCGCTGTACGCCCTGGTGCAGCAACGCAGCGAACCGGCTTATCGGTCGCGGGTGATCGCCGGCAACAATATTCTCAACGCGCTGTTCATGGTGGCGTCGGCGCTGCTGGCGATTGCCTTTCTGGATGGCGCTGGCTTGACCATTCCGCAATTTCTGCTGCTGACGGCGATTTTCAACGCGCTGGTCGCGGTTTACATCTTCACCCTGGTTCCCGAATTCCTGATGCGCTTCATCGTCTGGATTCTGGTGAACACGGTTTATCGGCTGCGCACTCAGGGGCTGGACAACATTCCCGATGAAGGGCCGGCGGTGGTGGTGTGCAATCACGTCAGCTTTATGGATGCGCTGGTGATTATCGGCTGTTGCCGGCGACCAATCCGCTTTGTCATGGACTATCAGATTTTCAAAATCCCGTTCCTCAGTTTCGTATTTCGCACCGCCGGAGCGATTCCGATTGCCCCAGCGCGGGAAAATCGGGAAATTCTGGAGCAAGCCTATGAGCGGGTCGCCGCCTATCTGGCCGACGGCGAAGTGGTGGGCATTTTCCCGGAAGGTCAGCTCACTCAGGATGGCGAGATCGGGCCGTTCAAGAATGGCGTCGAGCGCATCATTAAGCGCAATCCGGCCCCGGTGATTCCCATGGCGCTGCGCGGGTTGTGGGGCAGTTTCTTCAGCCGCCGCTATGGCAAGGCGATGCGCAGTTTCCCCCGGCGCTTCTGGTCGCGGATTGAATTACGGGTCGGCGAGCCAGTCGCGCCGGAACAGGCTGCATCCGCCGTGTTGCGCGAACGGGTCGCGGCGCTGCGCGGAGATCGACCGTGAGCAGGGCAGGGCAAGCGGCTTGGTTAATTGCGTTGATTGCGCTGGGCGGGGGCATCGCATATTGGTATGCGACGCCGCAGCAGACGCCAGCATGGATTCGGGGTTGGTTGCCGGGGTTGCCGGAATACACCGGGCCGGTTTATCGCTGGCGTGACGACCAGGGTCGGTTGCAGGTCACCGATCAACCGCCTCGGAATCGGCCCTACGAGACCGTGCAATACCGCAGTGACGCGAACGTGATGCCGCCGAAAGGTCAATAACTGAAGGATGGATGCCCTTCCCGTTGCGGGAAGGGCGTTGACGGTGCAGCGGGCGGAATTACGGCGCGGCTTTCTTCGGTTCCTTGAGTTGCTGCGCCAGCTTGTTCAGCTCCTCAACCGGCATTTTATCGTCGTAAATCCCCGCGCCGACCTGAATGTCCGGCTTGAAGGATACTTCAGCACTGTGGACATACGAGATCTTGCGCGAGGCCTTGGCTTCGCCGGGCTTCGGCCACCAGTATTCGACCCAGCCGCCGTCCTGGTTCGCGCCAGCCTTGCACATATCCTGGAACAGCAGATGATCCTTGTCGTCCTTCATCTGCAAGATCGGTTTGCCGACCATATCCGGGCGCAGCGGGTGGCCGAGCATCACGTTGTCCCGACAGCTATAAACGAAAACATAGCTGTCTTTCCACACCCAGCGGGCGTCCTTGTTGTTGTTGAAGTCGGAGAAGCCGGCCAGGCCTTTGGCGTTCAGATATTGCACCGCTTCGTTGACCTTGGTGATCACTTCATCGGGCGTGGCGGCATTCGGGTCATCGGCGGCCAGCGCCGGCGCAGCGCCCAGCATCAGGGCCAGACTAGTAAAAAGCACGGTTTTGCGCATGATTGGAATCCTCCAGAATTGGGTGGTGGGCGGTCAGCAGGGGATGCGCTCAGGCTACCCAAGGCTTGCCGGCGGGCAAGATTTCCCTGCCGTAAATTTCGTTGAGGATGATGCGCGCCATCATGTACCAGGCCGCCAGGGCGCAGACCATCAGTTCATAACCGGCCACTACGGTCAGACTCGGATAGCCGAAGTGCGCCAGATCG
>JBDHRB010000141.1:0-6345 GCA_039807355.1 Candidatus Competibacteraceae bacterium | reverse complement strand
AATCGCTGCTGGCCGAATCATGGAATCCGGCTTATGCCGGTTTGGGCTTCGCCCTCGACACCGCTGATCCGTCGTTTCTCAAACCGGCCATCGAAGAACTGACCAAGACGGATCGCGGATGAAAACGGCTATTTTGAGCAGCATTCACTTGGCCGGGCGGCAGGTGGAATACCGGCTGATCTGCTCCAAAGCAGCGAAACGGCTCCGAGTGCGGGTAGGACCGGCGGGCGTTGAAGTCGTGCAGCCTGTTACCCGGCCCGCCAGCGAGGTTGAGGCGTTCCTGCGCGCCAATGACGCTTGGATTATCAGCCAACTGGAACGGGTTGAACGCCTGCATCCGATACAACGTCCATCTCTCAACGAAGGCGGCGAAATTCTCTATCGGGGTATGCCGACAGCGGTTCAGGTCATCAACCACGTCCACCGCCAAGGCCCGGCCAGGATCGTTTTCGGGCAGGACTGCTTACAAATTATCCGCAACTACGCATCGCGCACCCCGCCCGTCAAGAGCCTGGAGAACTGGCTGCGCAAACAGGCGCGCATCGCCATTGAGCAACACGTCGCGGTCGTGGTGGGCCAGCTCCAGCGTACCCCGCGCAACATCTACATCAAGGATCAGCGCACCCGCTGGGGTAGCTGCTCCTCCCGCCAAAATCTCTCCTTCAACTGGCGGCTGATCATGGCCCCCGAGTTCGTGCTGCGCTATCTCGTGACCCATGAGGTCGTCCATCTCGCCATCCCCGATCACTCGAAACGATTCTGGCTGACCGTGCAGAGCCTCTGCCCGGAAACGGAACGCGCCAAACAATGGCTGTGCACGAATGGGGCGCGGCTGCACCGCGATTTGCCATAACATCAACCCCGCTGCTTTCTGCGACAAGGAACACTCCCCCCATGCGCCTGTTGCACACTTCAGACTGGCATCTGGGCCAGACCCTGCACGATTTCGACCGCAGTTACGAACAGCAGTGTTTTCTCAACTGGCTGCTGGACGCGCTGGAAACCGAACAGATCGACGCCCTGCTGATCGCCGGCGACGTTTTCGATAACCCGAACCCTTCTGCTGACGCTCAACGCCAGTTCTACCAGTTCCTCAACGAAGCCAAACGCCGCCTGCCGCCGCTCGATATCGTCATCATCGCCGGCAATCACGACTCAGCGGGACGGCTGGAAGCGCCCGCATCGCTGCTCGAAACCCTGGGCGTTACGGTTGTCGGTTGCGCCCGCGCCGCGTCCGGCGATCTGGAACTGGATCGACTGATTGCGCCGCTGCACAACCGGGAAGGTGAGATTGCCGCGTGGTGTCTGGCGGTTCCCTTTCTGCGCCCCGGCGATGTCCCTAAAGTCGCCAGCGACGGCGACGCCTATCTGGAAGGGGTGCGTCAGCTTTATCAGCAAACGCTGGATCACGCTCTGAATCGTCGGGAAAACGGCCAAGCCATTGTGGCGCTCGGTCATTGCCACATGCACGGCGGTCAGATTTCCGAACAATCCGAGCGGCGCATCCTCATCGGCGGCGCTGAAGCCTTGCCGGCGGATACTTTCGATCCGCTCATCGCCTACGCCGCCCTCGGTCATTTGCACCGCGCCCAGCGCGTCGGCGGTCAGGAACGGGGGCGCTATTCCGGTAGCCCTTTACCCATGTCTTTCAGCGAAATCGACTACCCGCATCAAGTGGTGCGCGTTGATCTTGACGGCGACGCGCTCCAGAACATCACGCCGCTGCGCGTTCCACGCCCGGTTGCACTGTTGCGCATTCCGCAACAACCGGCGCTGGCGGATGAAGTGCTGCAACAACTGCACGCGCTGGAACTGCCCGACGCGCCGCTGGCGGCGCAACCGTATCTGCAAGTTCGGGTGCGCTTAACCGCCCCGGAACCGGGATTGCGCACTCGAGTGGATGCGGCGCTGGACAACAAGCCGGTGCGCTTGGCCCGCATTGAAACCAGCTATGGCGACCGCGCCGGTCAGACCCGCGCCGATGACCTGCAATCGCTGGATGATCTGAGTCGGCTGCAACCGGACGACCTTTTCAAAAGGCTTTACCAGAACAAATATCAAAGCGAACCGAGCGCCGCGCTGCTGGCCGCCTTCGCCGAACTGTTGAACGCTCCAGCAGAGGCCGATTGATGAGAATCCTCGCCATTCGCGGTAAAAACCTGGCCTCGCTGGCCGGGGAATTTGCCCTGCATTTTCAGCAAAGTCCGCTCGATACCGCTGGCCTGTTCGCCATTTGCGGCCCGACCGGCTCCGGCAAAAGCACCCTGCTCGATGCCCTGTGCCTGGCGCTTTACGATGAAACGCCGCGTCTGACTCGCGCCACCGGCAAAGGCGTCAGCCTGCCCGATGTCGGCGAGGACACCCTCACCCCGCAGGATTCCCGCAACCTGTTGCGACGCGGCGCCGGCGAAGGCTTCGCCGAGGTCGATTTCATCGGCAATGACGGCGTTGCCTATCGCGCCCGCTGGAGTGTGCGCCGCGCCAGAGGCAAGGCCAGCGGCAAGTTGCAAAGCACCGAATTGCGTCTGTGCGCCCTGGACAGCGGACAAGCCATCGGCGGAGTGAAAACCGAAGTTCAACAAGCGATCCGCCAGCGGCTGGGCCTGAGCTTTGAACAATTCACTCGCGCCGTGCTGTTGGCGCAAAACGAATTCGCCGCCTTTCTCAAAGCCGATAAAGATCAATGCGCTGAACTGCTGGAAACCCTGAGCGGGCTGGATATTTACACCGCCATTTCCAAGCGCGCTTTTGAGCGCGATAAACGTGAACAGGAACAACTGAAACGGCTGAATGAGCAACTCGCCGGTCAGCAACCGCTGGACCCGGCCACCCGCGCCGAGCTGGAACAAACTCTGGCGGCGGCCAAGGCGGAAACTGCGTTGCTGGAACAGCGCAAAGCCGCACTGGATCGGCAATGGCAATGGCATCAACGCTGGCAAACCCTGCAACAGGAGGAACAGCAGGCTCGCTTCAGCCTTGAACAAACCCGCGCCGATCAACAGGCTGCCGGGTCCCGGCAACAACAACTCACCCGGGTGGAAGCGGCGCAGAATGCCCGATTGATCGTCAGCGAAGTCGAGCGCAGCGCCGCCGAACTGGCTAAACAGGGTCAGACCGCGCTGAATGCGGCGGAACAACAGGCAGAAGCGCAACGCCTTCAACAGCAGGCCGACGCCGCGAAGATTCGCGCCCAGCAAGTTCTGCTCGATGCCCAACAGCAATACGCCGACGCCAGCGCCACCCTTCAGCAGGCCCGCCGTCTGGACGCGGAAATCAACGCGCTGATTCCCGGCCATAACGCCGCCAGCCATTCCCTGACTGACGCCCAGCAGGCTGAAGACGTGGCGCAGCAGCAATTAAAAAATCAACAGAATCAGCGCCGACAAATCGCCCAACACGGGCAAGCCGCGCAGGATTGGCTGACCAAGCATCAACCCTTGCGCATTCTGGCGGAAGACTGGCCGCGTTGGGATGAAGTGCTGAAACACGCCGCCGCTTTGCAAACCCAGCAGCGCGATGCCGAACAGAAGGCTATCGTCGGACAGCGCGACCGGCAAAACCGGCAGCAGGCGCTGGATCAGGCGCTGCGCGATTTCACCCAAACCGAAGCCGTACTGCACAGCGCGCAAACCCGCCTGCACACTGCGCTCGACGCGCTGGCCCGCTTCGACGCGGAAGCATTGGCGGCGCGGCGGCAAACCCTGCACATCCGCCGCGATCAACTCACCGAGGCGGAATGGCTGTGGACGTTGCTCGACGGGGGTTTAGCCCGGCAACGCGAACTCGAAGATGAGCGCCGCACCCTTCAGGCGCAGGTTGCCCAGATAGAAGTCGCCTTAGCCCGGTTTCTCACGGATCAACCCGCCGCTGCGGCCCGGCTGGAACAGGCGGAAAAATCCCTGAAAACCGCCGAAGCCGCTTGCGCCAAGACCGTCGAAACTTTGCGGGCCAATTTGGAATCCGGCATACCCTGCCCGGTCTGCGGCGCCACCGAACATCCTTATGCAATCCACGATGCGCCGTCCCGCGCCCTGCTCGCCAGCTTCAAGGCGGAAGTGGGCGAATGCCGCCAGGTGCTGGAACATCTGCGCACCGAAGAAACGGCGCAACGCACTCTGCGCGACAACCATCGTCAACGGCTGGCGGCGCTCGATAAAGAACAGGAAACTCTGAGCGCCGCCTTGCACCGCGACAACGCCGCCTGGAACGCCCACCCGCTGGCGGCGGAACTTCAGGCGATTGCCCCCGCCGACCGTTCCGCCTGGTTCGCCGACCGCCGGCAACGCACACAACAAGACCTGGACGCGATGACTCAGGAAGAGAATGCCCAACGGCAAGCTGCCAAACTTCGGGATGAAGCGCAAAAAATCCGCGATCAGGCGCAAACCGCGCATTCCACCGCGCAGACCGCCCTGAACGCGGCGCAAATCGCTTTCGACCAGGCCACCCAGACCGCGCAAATTGCCCAGGAACGGCAAACCGAGTTGGCCGGACATTTGCGGGAACGACTGGCTGAACTCGACGCCGCCCTGCCCGGTTATGACTGGCGTCCGCTGTGGCAAGCCGATCCCGCCGGGTTCCATGCCGCCCGACGGCAAAAAGTCGCTCAGTGGCGCGAGTACCGCGAGAAAGCCGAACAAGGACAGCAGCAAATTACCGCGCTCGATGTTCAGATCAGCGCCCAGACCGAAACGGTTGCGGACAAAACTGCCCAGCGACAACGCGCCGCTGCCGCTTTCCAGGCGATTGACCACGATTTGCAAAGCCGACGCCAGCAACGGCAAACCTTGTTCAACGGGCGCGTTGTGGCCGATGTCGAAGCACAATTCACCAAAATGATTGAACAGGCCCGGATCACGCTCCAACAGCATGAGGCGGCGGCGCAACAAGCCGCACAGGCGCAGGTCGGTGCGGCGACCACCCTGCAACAGGCGCGGCAAGTCCTGGCTGAACGGGAACAGGCGGCGCAACAGGCGACAGCGGCGCTCGATCAATGGATTGCCGCGTTCAACGCCCGCCAGCCGGACGTTGCGCTGGACGTTTCCGCGCTCCGCGCCCTACTCACCCATGACCCGGTTTGGATTGACCAGGAACGGCAAGCGTTGCAGACCTTGGCGGATGCGGTGAAGGGTGCCGAAACCCTGCTCAAGGAACGTCGGGCGCAGCGGGAAGCCCATGAACGGCAACGGGCCAGCGCGGATTCCGCCGCAGCGGTGCAGGATGCGCAGCAAAACACCCAAGCGGATTTAGCGACGGCGCAACATCGCGCTATGGAAGCCGAAATTACCTTGCGCCAGGACGACCAGCGCCGCGCCGCAACCCAGGAGCTGCTCCGGCGCATTGCCCATCAGGAAAGCATCGCCCGGGTCTGGAATCAGTTAAACGAATTGATCGGCTCGGCGGACGGCAAGAAATTCCGCAACCATGCCCAGCAATTCACTCTGGACGTGCTGCTCGGCTACGCCAACCGCCACCTGGCCGATGTGTCGCGCCGCTATCGGTTGGAGCGGATCGAAGACACGCTGGCGCTGATGGTGGTCGATCAGGACATGGGCGATGAACGCCGCTCGGTGCATTCCCTGTCCGGCGGCGAATCGTTCCTGGTCTCGCTGGCGCTGGCGCTCGGTCTGGCGTCGCTGTCCTCGAATCGGGTGCAGGTCGAATCCTTGTTTATTGACGAAGGTTTCGGCAGTCTGGACGCCGACACCCTGCGCGTGGCGCTGGACGCGCTGGATCGCTTGCAGGCGCAGGGCCGCAAGGTCGGGGTGATTTCCCATATCCCGGAAATGACCGAACGCATCGGCGTGCAGATTCATGTCCAGCGCCAGTCCGGCGGGCAAAGCCGGATTGAAGTGCGCGGGATTTAAAAAACGATTCTCAGGAGAACTGACATGCTGGCTTTAACCATGAATTGTGAAGTGACTGCCGAACGCACAGTGACCCTGCACTTGCCGGAAACTATCACGCCTGGACTGCATGAGATTGCGGTCATTTTTGACAATGCCGTCATCAATGATGCTGTGCATGACGATTACGAAAAAATCCGTATTCAGCGAATGCACGCTTTGGAACGCTTACGCCACCAGATAAGTGGCGCATTGAGCAGCAGCGAAGCTTTTGCTGCCGCCAAACAGGAAGAGATCGACTTGGAGGAACATCATTTTGTCCGCTAAATCAATTTATATCTTTGATGCCTGTGCAATGATTGCCCTGATTGAACGTGAGTCTGGATACGAAAAGATTGAAGCCTGTTTATATGAGAAAAATAGGTTCTTCGAGGATTGTTGTGGAACCAAATGTTCAGGTGTATTATTTAATATGCACTAATTTTTTTAATGGGTTTAT
>JBDHRB010000140.1:0-6360 GCA_039807355.1 Candidatus Competibacteraceae bacterium | reverse complement strand
GCAGCAGCGGCAGACCTAACACCAGCAATGCCCACGGCGACGGCGCCGCCGCTCCGGCGAAGGCCATCAACGCCAGCGCCGCCAAATCCTGAATAATCAGAATGCCAATCGCCAGCCGCCCATGAAAAGCCCGCAGCTCCGCTTTTTCCTCCAGCGTTTTGGCGGCCAACACCGTGCTGGAAAAGCCCAGGGTGGTCGCCAGCGCCAATGCCAGCCCGGTCGGCAGGGTGAAGACCGCCAGAAAACCCAGACCGAGCAAAACCCCGCTGATGGCCAGATGCAACAATCCGCCCGCCCAGACTTCGGGGCGCACCAGACTTTTGATGCGCAATTTCAGCCCGACGCTGAACAGCAACAGCAGCACTCCGGCATGAGCGATGTGATCGAGCAGGGTGCTGCCGTGCTGGCCCAGCGCATTCAGCACAAAGCCAGCGGCCAGATAGCCGACCAGCGCTGGCAGACCCAGGTAACGGGAAAACAGTCCGAGCAGAAAAGCCAGCGCCAGCCAAAGCGCATCCATGAGTGAAGAAAACTCCAGGGAAATAAGAGGGAAGGGAAGGCGGGACGGTTTATGCTTTTTTCAGCACGCGAACCACATACAGCAACACCATTGCGCCTATCGTGGCGGTAATCAGTTGGCCGATCAGCCCGGCGGCGGTGAAGCCGATCAGCCGCAGCAGGAATCCGCCAACAAATGCGCCGATTACCCCAATCACCAGATTGCCCAGCAAGCCCAGGCTGCCGCCGCGCATGAACTGAGTGGCGATCCAGCCAGCGATTAAACCAATCAATAAAAAGCCGATTAAATCCATGAGAGTCTCCTGCATGAGCGGTTGAAGGGTTTAAGCATAGCGCATCCGAATTGCGCTGGAAGGCAACAGGATCGGCAATCGACTTAATCCAGCGCCGGGGCGATTGCACCGGGCGCGTCCGCGTGCAAGCGCGTTTGCGGATCGAAAAAACGCAGGGTGTTGCGCCCCGCCGCCTTGGCCTGATACATGGCGATATCCGCGTGTTTCAACAAGGTTTTCACCGTTTCCTGATGATTGTTGAACAGGGCGACGCCGATGCTGGAAGTGCTGTAATGCACATGATCGAGCAGCGTGTAAGGCGGGTTCAGCGCGTTGAGAATCTTCTCGCCGATTTTACCGGTTTGCGCGACCGCCTCCTGAAAATCCTTGCTCAGATGCTCCAGCATCACGATGAATTCATCGCCGCCCAGCCGCGCTACCGTATCGCCTTCGCGCACGCAGGCGGTCAAGCGTTTGCTGACCTGCTCCAGCAACAGATCGCCGTAATCATGGCCGAGGGTGTCGTTGAGGGTCTTAAAGTTATCCAGGTCGATGAACAGCAATGCGCCGTGCTGTTGGCTGCGGGCGCTGGTGAGCAAAGCCTGATGCAGACGATCCAGCAACAGCCGCCGGTTCGGCAACTGCGTGAGCGGATCGTAAAAGGCCAGATGCTTGATCTCGTCTTCAATCGCCTTGCGCTGGGTAATGTCGATCAGGGTTCCAACATAGTGAGTAATCGCCTGATGTTCGTCTTTGACCGCAGTGATGGTCATCCAGGCCAGATACACTTCGCCGCCCGGTCGGCGGTTCCAGATTTCGCCCTGCCATTGCCCGTCCTGGGTAATGCGCATCCACATTGACGTGAAAAAAGCCGCGTCATGGCGGCCCGATTTGAGAAAGCTCGGATTGCAGCCGACCGCTGCCGCCGCAGAATAGCCGGTGATCGCGGTAAAGGCCCGGTTAACCCGCAGGATGGTATGAGCGGCGTCGGTAACGATAATCCCTTCCTGGGATTCAAAAGCCACCGCCGCGATGCGCAATTCGATTTCGGCCTGCTGGCGCTCGGTGATGTCCTGGCCGAACGCCTGAAAATGGGTCACTTTACCCTGGTTGTCGAAGAACGCCCGGTCCGTCCATTCCTGCCAGCGGAGCGCCCCGCGCACCAGCACCGGATGCTGATAGGTGCGTGAGGGCGTATCGGCGCTCAGGGACAACTGAACCTCTTGGACCGCCTGCACCGCTTCCGCCGGCAGAAAGTCGAGAAACCGCCGCCCAATCAGGGTTTCGGCAGGGTGCTGGAAGTAATTGCAATACGCCTGATTGACATAAGTCAGGGTGCTGTCGGGCAGGTATTGGCAGAGCAAGACCGGCATATCTTCGGCCAGTCGGCGATAGCGTTCTTCGCTGTGCTGAAGCGCCTGTTCAACCTGAACGCGCTCGGTAATGTCTTGCACCGTGCCAATGCCGCGCAGTGGCGCACCCTCGGCATTAAATTCCAGTTGCGCCCGTTCATGCACCCAACGGACGACGCCCTCCACAACAATCCGGTGTTTCAGGTCATAGGACGCTCCGCGCAAGGCCGCCTGCCAGGCCTCATGGATTCTGCTGCGATCTTCAGGATGCACGCAGTCCAGGAAGCGCGAATAGTTGATGAGCGTTCCGGGCGGAATGCCGAACAAACGATAGGTTTCCGCCGACCAGCGCATTTCGTTGCGGGTCAGCTCCAGGGTCCAACTGCCGATCTGGGCTACCGACTGGGCGTGGTTCAAATCGTCCTCGCGGCTTCTCAGTTCGGCGGCGAGTCTTTCGAGCTGCTGCTTATGCAGGCGCAGCTCAAACAGCATCTTAGCCAGCAGCGCCAGCAGCACGCTGAACGACAGGCCGAACAGCGCCTGCACGGTCAGCCAGCGCGACTGGCTCCAGCCTTGCGCCGGGCTGACGCTCAAAACCCAGGTGGCGTTGGGCACCTGAACCGGATATTCCACCGGGGCGATCAAGGCGGTCGGCGAAGAGGCGGCGATGAGCTGGCGCTGGCCGGTGTCGGGATGGGTGCGCCACAGTTCATAGTCCAGTCCCAGTTCAATCAGACGGGTCAGGCGCATCGAAGCCAGCGTTTCAGGAAAGCGGATCAGAATAAAAGTGAATCCCCAAAAGCGCCGCGTGCCCAGCCCATCGTCGAGAAACACCGGCAAACGGCCCACCGCGCCCAACTTGCCTTGCACCAGATTGAACGGTCCAGCCAGGGTGAGCTGGCCGGTGTCCCGGGCCAGCACGGCTTCTTTATTCCGCGTCGGGTCTTTGAACAGATCGTGACCGATGGCTTTTTCATTGCCGGCCAGCGGGATCACAACGCGGACCACGCCCTCCGGCGCAAGTCCCAGCGCAGAAACGCCAGGATAGAACGGCAGCATTTCCTGGGCTAAGTCAGTGAATCTGGGAATCTGGCCGTTGCCCTGACGCACCAAGGCCGCCAGGGCGTAGGCCGCCGACAAGGCATTGGCAATATGCCGTTCAATGGCGTGGGCGTGATCACCGGCATGGTTGGTGATGTGGACGCGCTCGATGCGCAGGCGATCCTGCTCGAAACGCCAGACCAGCGCGGTTGCGCCCATCGCGGCAATCAGGAAGGTCAGAACCGCTGCAATCCGTGGCGTGCGAAGAGGAGTGGAGCAAAATGCCACAGTAAATGTGCCCGCCCGGCTATTTCCCCGCCGGACATTCCCCGACCAGTTCCACCTTGCCGTCTTCATCCACGGCCTCCAGGCGCACGGTGAATCCCCACAGCCGGTGCAGATGCTTCAACATTTCCTGAGTGCTTTCCAGATGCAACGGGCGGCGGTGATAACGGGTATGGCGCAAGGTCAGTGACCGATCCTGACGATGGGCGACGTTCCACACCTGAATGTTCGGCTCGCGGCTGCCCAGGTTGTATTGATCGGCCAGCGCCAGACGCAGCCGCCGGTAGCCGGTCTCATCGTGAATCGCGGTGATTTCCAGTTGATCCTGCTGGTCATCATCCAGCACCGCGAACAGTTTGAAATCGCGCATCAGTTTCGGCGAGAGGAACTGGGCGATGAAGCTCTCATCCTTGAAATTGCGCATGGCGAAGTCCAGGGTCTTGATCCAGTCCTGCCCGGCGATGTCCGGGAACCAGTAGCGATCTTCCGCAGTCGGCGCTTCGCAAATGCGCTTGATGTCGCCCATCATGGCGAAACCCAGCGCGTAGGGATTGATCCCGGAGTAGTAGGGATGATCGAACGGCAACTGATGGACGACGCTGGTATGCGATTGCAAAAACTCGATCATGAAGCCGTCGTTGACATAGCCCTCGTCGTAGAGCCGGTTGATCAGCGTGTAATGCCAGAAGCAGTTGTGGTTGATGAAGCAGGACGCCTTGTAAGCGTGAGAATTTTCCACGCTGAAATCGACCACCGGTCCCTGGTCATAGTCGATGGATTCGATGGTGGTCAGATCGTCCTTGTTGAGGAACCCGCGCACCGCCGCCAGCGCCTCTTTCAGCCTCTGCCGCTTGTAGGACAGGCGAAAGCCGATTTTCTCGGCGAAACGCTGAACATCCGAACCGGTGATGACCAGCCGAAAGGTTTGGTCTTTTTGCGGCCTGACCGAGCTGACGATGCCCAGGTTCAGGAGCAGCAACTGCTCGACCTGCAACAGTTCAAGGCTCTTGCTGATCAGAATGACCTGACGGTCTGATTTTGAGATGCAACCGTCGGTGTCGAAATGCCCGCGCAGGAAGGCGCAGACCACCGCTTCCGGCGAACGCAGGATCAGGTCCGGGACGGTCTTGCGTCCCGAAGCGCCCCAACCGGTGGCGACGCCAAACGTCTGTTTGAACAGTCGCGCCAGCACCGCGCTGTGGACGGTCGAATTGAAGTGGTTACGGCTCGGTCGGCGCGTCGCCGTGACCCCGAAGTTCGCGTACATCGTCTGCTCGAAGAAGTCCAGCAGCTCGGCGTCTTGCGAGGTTAAATTGACCCGACCGGCGTCAACGAAGCCATCCCCGATGATCTGACCCAGCGCTTCCGCCAGATCTGGTTTCAAGGTTGCAGGCCGGCGCACCAGGTCATCGGCGGTCAGCAAGGCCCAGGGCTGATCCGGGTCCGCTTTGATCGCTTCCCATTCGTCAGCGCAAGCTTGCAACCGGGCTAACGTCTGTGCGCCGACGGACAGACCCGGTTCGGCGCGACGCCATTTGTAGTAGGTGTTCAACGACACATCATGCTTGTGGCAGACATCAGCGATGCGCGGGCGCACTTTCAGCGCATAGTCAATCACCGCTGCGGCGCTGGCGAAGACGCCTTGGCCGCGCCGGATTTCCACCGTATCGCCGACTTGCAGATGCTGTAACTCGATCCATTCCCCGCCGACCAGAATCTTGTGATCAGCGCCGCCATGCAGCTCATAGCCATGTCGGGTGCGGATGCGGATGCGCGGTTTTTCTGGATGCGTGAACCAGTTGACCACGCGGTTGCCGTCCTCGACGCAGCCGGAAAAACGCGAATCGACCAGCTCCTGGGCGCGCAGCAAGCCCTGATCGGTCACAATCAGCGTATCGCCGGTGACGCAGGCCCAGCCTTCATTCATGACCTGGGTCTGGCGCTGCGGGTAGAAATACTGGGCGATCTTGCGCACGATGCGCACCAGTTCGCGCTGCCACGGCTCCAACAGCGGCGCATTCTTCTCGATGAAATACAGCAGATTTTCCTGCGGCTCGGCGGGATAGCGCTGCGCCTGTTCCGCTGCGGTCTCGGTGGGCCGGATCGGCACGGTGCGCCACAGATCGTTGATCTGCGATTGCAGATAATCCTCGCGCTCGCGCTGACGCTGTTTTTCTTCACTGAGCGACAACGGCGCGGGATGTTTGTAGCGATCTACCCCGTAGTTCATCAACGCATGACAGGAGTCGAGGAACAGCTCGACCGCTTCTTCGCCATGCCGTTCCTCGCATTCAGCGACGTAGTTCCGGGCGAACAACAGGTAGTCGATGATCGCATCGGCGCTGGTCCAGGTGCGGAACAGATAATTGCCCTTGAAGAAGGAGTTGTGGCCGTAAGCCGCGTGAGCGATCACCAGCGCCTGCATCATCGCCGTGTTTTCTTCCATGAGATAGGCGATGCACGGATCGGAGTTGATGACGATCTCATAGGCCAGGCCCATTTGCCCGCGCCGGTAGTTCTTCTCGGTCAGGACAAATTGCTTGCCGTAGGACCAATGTTTATAGCCCAGCGGCATCCCCACCGAGGAATAGGCGTCCATCATCTGTTCGGCGGTGATAATTTCGATCTGGTTCGGATAGACATCCAGCCCGAAGTCATTGACCGCAATTTGGCCGATCACCTCGTTGTAGCGTTCCAGCATCGGGAAGGTCCATTCGGACGAATCAGCAATCAAGCGGGATTCACTCATGATACGCGCCTCTTGAACAGGTCCCGGAATACCGGATAGATGTCGGCAGGCCCGTCGATCTGCCGCATGGCGAAATGCGGATGCTGGGCTTTTACGTCTTCATAGGCTTCCCACAGACTTTGATGACGGTCCGGGGTGATTT
>JBDHRB010000139.1:0-6369 GCA_039807355.1 Candidatus Competibacteraceae bacterium | reverse complement strand
CCGCGGATGAAGACGCCATCGTCGCCTTCCTGAAGACCCTGTCCGACGGCTACAACCCCGGCGGGCAATAAACCACCGCCGCGCCAGGCCGTTCCCGTTCATCGACGGGCTGGGGCCGATAGGTGGCTGTAGGGTGGGCAATGCCCACCTAGGGGTGTAGGGTGGGCAATGCCCACCTAGGGGTGTAGGGTGGGCAATGCCCACCCTACATATAGTAAGTCCTGGCTATATATCGGTTACGCCCGGGTGATCCTGTTTACTTGCCTTGAACAGGAACCCGGCCAGCAGCAGCGTCATCAGAACCAGGCCGAATAGCGCTGCCGGTTCCGGCGCGCCGCCGCCGGTGAAAACAGCGGCGGTCGTGAGCGGCGCGGCCGGTTCGCCGTAGGCCCGTTCGGTCGTGCCCTTGACCTGCGCCATCGGCACCGGCAGCGTCGGGGTGGATTCAGGATTGGGATTGTAGATTTTCTCCGACACCGCGACGAAGGCGGTCCACGGCGTCACCAGGGCGAAATTCAGCCCCAGCTCGGTGATCCGCTGCTTGAGCGCGTCGGTATGGATGATTTCCCCACCCGGCTGATGGGCACCGGTCGTCAACCGATACTGCAAATCCCCGATCACGGAGCGCGCCCAGATGAGCGGCACCGCTTCGCCCTCCGTACTCGCCTCCGGCAGCTCGATCTTCAGCAGCAAACTCGCCGGGCGGCCCCGCACCAAACCGCGTACGGTGATTTCGTGCTGGCCGGGTCGGCCATAGCGGCCCTGGACGCGCAGCGATTGCCCGGCAAACAGGTCGGGCAGGCGGTCGGGACTTTGTTCGCTGACTTCCATCCCGCCCCAGTCGATCTCGATGTCGGTCAACACCGGCGATTGCAGGCGGTCGGCCAGTTCGCCGGCCACTTTTTCCAAATCCTCGGTGGGGTCCATGGTGCGGGTGAAACCGCGTCCGACCCGGCCCATTTCGCTCAACAGATAGCGGTTGACCCCCGTGCCCACGCCGAAGGCGTACAGCCGCGCATCGCCGAGATGGGTCTGGAGCAGCTTCAGAATCTCGGCTTCGTTGCCGATGTAGCCGTCGGTGAGGAAAGTGACGATGCGCAGGGCGCCCGCCGGGACCGGCGGAGTCAAAGCCTGGCGGATGCCGGTGCTCATCTCGGTGCCGCCTTCGCCGTTCAGCGCATCGGTGTAGCGCAGGCCGGCCTGGATGTTCTGGGGCGTCGCCGGCAAGGGCTGGGCGGAGAATTCGGTGGCGGCATCGCTGAAGCGAACGATACGGAAGCTGTCGGTGGGCCGCAGCCGTCGCAGCGCCGCCCGCATGAAGGCTTTGCTGGTATCCATCGGTAAGCCGTGCATCGAACCGGAGCAGTCCAGCACGAACACCATCTCGCGGGGGGTGATTTCCGTTTCCGCCGGGACTTCCGGTGGTTCGAGCAGCAGGCTGAAGAAGCCGCCGCGCTGATCGCGGTAGGCCAGCAGTCCGGCCTGGGTCCGCGTCCCCGCCAGGGTGTAGCGCAGCACGAAATCGCGGTTGTCCAAAGTACGACTGTTCGCCAGCTTCACCTCGGCACGTCCGCTGTCCGGCGTTTCGGTGGTGATCGGGTGGGTGCGGCTTTCGATATTAGCAATCGCCATGCCGGCGTTGACATGGACCGCCAATCCCACTCGTTCCGGGTCGATCTGTTCGGGGACGTTCAATTCAAATACCGGCGGGTAGGCGGGCAGCTCCTCGACTTCCCACTGGCCGTAAGCGGTCTGGCTGTTCCTGGCCGTTGCGCCGCCGGAAGTTCCGGTCTGGGCGTTCCAGTGCTGGACGCCGCCGTTTGACGCGGGCTGGCCCGGCGCGACGCCCGCGCCCTGGGGCTGATAGCGCGGCCCCACCACCAGCGGGATGACCAGTTCGTAGGCGCCGTCCACGCGGGGCACGGTCTGGGCGTAGGTCAGCGCCACCTTGATCGGCAAGCCCGGCATCAGGTTGGCGATGTCCTGGGTGAACATGTTCGGGCGATGCTGACTGAGCAGCGCGGCGCTGCGGCCTTCGCTCTTGGCTTTCTGGAAGGTGGCGCGGGCTTCCTCGATCCGCTGGATTTTGGCCCGAACGCGCTCGTCGCCGATTTCCATGGTCATGGCGTTGACGGCGGCGTTCTCGTTCAGCGGAAACAGATAGGTGGCGTGCACCGCCCGGTCCAGAGGGTTGGCGAAGGTCTGGGTCACCGTCACCCGCGCCACGTCGCCTTGCACGTCGGCGTCGATGTCGGTCTTGAGCAGCGGCAAGGTCACGGGCTTGCCGTTCACCTGGGTTTCGATGCGACCGCCCAGGTCGTCGGGAACGACGGCCAGCGCGCCGGACCACGGCAGCCAGGACAGGATGGCGATCAGGACAAAGTGGATGTTCTTCATGGATTGATCCTCGCAAGATCAGAGTTTCACAGGCAGGGGTTGAGGGTGGGTTGGGGATGGGAGCGGGGGCAAATCCAGCGCCCGCCACACCGCGACATCGAAGTTTTCCGCAGCCTCCACGGGCAGTTCCCAGGGCGCGATCCGCTGGATCATCCGCCAGGTCGTGCCGGGCGCTTGCAGCCACCGCCACACCGCCTCGGCGACGTGAGTGGTCCATTCCCCCCGCTCCGAGACATAGGTGACGGTCACCCGCCAGACCCGGCCTTGCGGATCGGTGCTGCGGTAAACCGCGCTGGGAATCGGGCCGCCGGTCTGGCCGAGATAGCGCACCGCGTGACCGGCGCCGGTCAGGCATTCCTCGGGGGCATGGAGATGGCGCAACGGCGCGGTGGTGCTGACCACCAGCAGGCCGTAGGGACCATAGGCGGCCCGCGCCGCGCCGCCGCCGTAGCGGGTGAAGTAATCGCGCTCCTGAGCCGTGAGCGCGCCGGGTTGGGCGGCGAAGACGGCGATGTAACCGGGCAATCGCGGCGCGGGCTGAGGCCGGGCCACGTCCAGCGGTTGCGGCGGCAACGCGACGATTCCCGAGCACGCGGCCAGAAACGCGAGACCGGCGAACGGCTTGATCGACAACAAACGTGATAAATCGAAACCCGTGTTGACGGGCGTTGCCGGAACCGCATCGCTACGACCCTGTCGTGCCCAGAGCAGGAGAGGCAGCGCCGCAAGCGTCAGCGCGATCAGTCCGATCATGCTGTGCCAGGGTTCGGCCAGCACGTCCACGCCGCCCAGCGCCTCGCGGTGGACCAGACCCACCGCCAGGGCGACGATGCGCAGGCTGTTGCCCAGCGTGGCCGCCGCCAGCGTCAGCAGCGCGCCCCGGCAGGCCCGGCCCAGCGTGGGACGGGTCAGCGCCGCGAGGGCGACGAACAACAACAGGAGCAACAGCAAACCACGCGTCCCGGAGCAGGGCAGATCGACCAGCACGGTTTGCCCGCGCCACTGCAACTGAATCCCCTCGCACCGGACCGGCGCGCCCAGATTGAGAAAAGCGCAAGCACCAGTGGCGGAAAGCTGTTGCAGGGCGAAGCCGAAGCCGCGTTGCAGGATGCGTTCGATGGGCAGGGCAAAGGCGAACAGCACGGCCAGCCAGCCGGGTGCCAGCGGGCGGGCGCGACGGTCCAGTCCCAGCAACAGGCCGATGGCATAGACATCCACCGCCAGGGCCGCCGCGCCGAGGACGTTGATTCCCAGCCGCTGACCCAGCAGGCGAACAGCGGCGGTCAGCGCCAACAGCCCCAGCCCACTCAGGCGTTGCCGCGAATGAGCGATCCGCAACGGACTGGTCGCGCTCCACAGCAACAGGCCGACGGTCAGCGCCGCCACCCAAACCCCATAGGAATCGTAGGCGGGATCGAACCAGGTCCCCACCAGCCACAGCAGGGGATGGACGGCCAGGAGCGTCAACCCCAGGATCAGGGCGGCGGGACCCACTAGCGGCATAATAAGCGGATAGCGCATGGCGTGACTCCGGTAACTCGCCAGCGCAGTATGAGGACGGGGTTTGCGCGTTCGATGGCGCGCTTGTGCAAGGTTATGGAATGATCGTGCAAAGCCGGTGCAAGCAGTTTCGCCGCCGGGGCAACGGCGCTAATCTGTCAACAATCCATTGCCAGCGTTGGATTGACCGAAACCCATGCCCACCATCCTGATCGTCGATGACGATCCCCACATCCGCGAAGTGATCGGTTTCGCCCTGCAAAAAGCCGGGTTCGCCACCGTGGAAGCGGAGAACGGGGAACAGGCGCTGGCGCGGTTCCGGGAGACGTGCCCGGATTTGGTGGTGCTGGACATCGTCATGCCGGAACTGGACGGTACGGACGTGTGCAAAGCCTTGCGTCGGATCAGCGCCGTTCCCATCGTGTTCCTGTCGTCGCGCGACGACGAAGTGGATCGCATCATTGGCCTGGAACTGGGCGGCGACGACTACGTGACCAAGCCGTTCAGTCCCCGCGAACTGGCGGCACGGGCGCGGGCGATTCTGCGGCGCGGCAAGGGCGAAGCGCATGACCCCGCGATGCCGGGCGGTCGTGAGCTCGAACATGGGCGGCTGCGGCTGGACCTGGATCGCTACACCGCCTTTTGGCAGGGCCAGGAGGTGGTATTGACCCTGACCGAGTTCGGCATCCTGCGCACGTTGCTGAGTCACCCCGGCAAGGTGTTCAACCGCGACCGGTTGATGGACGGCAGTTATCAGGATTATCGCGTGGTCAGCGACCGCACCATCGACAGCCACGTGCGCCGGGTGCGCGCCAAATTCAAGGCGCTGGGCGCGGACCCCATCGAGACGCTGCACGGCATCGGGTACCGACTGGGACCCTGCTGAATGTCGTCGTCCCGACCCCGGCTCAAGCTGCGCCACCTGCTGCTGGCGGTCAACCTGACGGTATTGTGGCTGCCGCTGCTGGGACTGGAGGCGCTGCGACTGTACGACAGCGCCCTGGTGCGCCAGACCGAATCGGAACTGATCGCCCAGGCCGCCTTCGTCGCCGCCAGTTACCGCGCGACCCTGGCGCGGCTGGCGCCCCAGGCCATGGCCGATCCGGCGTATGGCGTGCCACTCGCCGCGCCCTGGCGGGACCTGTACGGCGGCGAAACCCGTTGGCGACCGCGCCCGGCGCGACTGGATCTGGCCGAGGACACGGTGTACCCGCCACCTCCGGACCCCACCGCGCCGGCCGTTCCGCCCGATCCGCACGCCCAGGCCGTCGGCCAGGAACTGCAAGCGCTGCTGCACGACGCGCAGGTCATGACCCTGGCGGGTATCGCGGTCACAGACATGCGGGGCACGGTAGT
The DNA here is from genome assembly GCA_039807355.1 of Candidatus Competibacteraceae bacterium. GTDB lineage: Bacteria > Pseudomonadota > Gammaproteobacteria > Competibacterales > Competibacteraceae > UBA2383. The sequence continues at coordinate 1,116 of JBDHRB010000139.1, read as the reverse complement.
GGTGACCACCGGACCCAGTTCGGGCCGTTCCCTGGCGGAGTTCGAGGAAGTGCGGCGGGCCTTGACCGGCGAACCGGTGAGTCTGTTGCGCCAGCGCATTCCCGACTCGCCTCCGCCCGCTATCGGCTCCATCAGTCGCGGCACGCTCCTGCGGGTGTTCGTCGCCGCGCCAATCCTGCAGGGACAACGCATCGTCGCGGTAGTCCTGCTGTGGCGCACACCGATCGCGCTCTCCCAGGTGCTCCACGGCAAACGCTATCACCTGCTGCTGGCGGCGGCGTTGCTGCTGGGCACCGTGGTGCTGATGTCGGCGTTCACCTCCTTCACGGTGGCGCGGCCGCTTCAGGCGCTGGTGCGGCAGGCGCAACGCGCCACCGTCGGCGAAAAAGGCGCGGTGACGCCGCTGGTCCGGCCGGTCACGCGGGAAATCGCCGAGCTGTCGCACGCGGTGGCGGCGATGGCGCGCCATCTGGAACAGCGCGCGGACTATATCCGCACCTTCGCCGCCCAAGTCTCCCACGAATTCAAGACCCCGCTGGCGGCCATCCGGGGCGCGGTGGAGTTGCTTCACGATCATGGCGACACCATGATCGCCGCCGAGCGCGAACGGTTTCTGGGCCATCTCGATCAGGACGCCGCGCGGCTTGATCGCCTGGTGCGGCGGTTGCTGGAACTGGCCCGCGCCGACGTCATGCAGGTCTCGGCCACCGACCGCGCCGAGGTCGCCGCCGTGGTCCGCCGTCTCGCCGCCCGTTACCAGGAGGCCGGGTTGCGGGTCACCGTGCTCGAACCATTGTCCGAGGTGAGCGTGGCCATGGCGGAGGACGTGCTGGAATCCATCCTGAGCAATCTGCTCGATAACGCCCGGCAACACGGCGGCGATGCCGTCACCGTGGCCGTGACCTGCCCGGCGCCTGCCCATTTGCTGATCGAGATCGGTGACAACGGTCCCGGCATCTCGGCGGCCAACGCGGCGCGGGTGTTCGAGCCGTTCTTCACCACCGCCCGGGCGCGGGGCGGTACGGGCCTGGGTTTGGCCGTGGTCAAATCCCTGTTGACCGCGCACCGAGGCGTCATCGAATTGGGGGAAAGCGCGGCGGGAACGCGGCTGCGGAT
>JBDHRB010000138.1:0-6427 GCA_039807355.1 Candidatus Competibacteraceae bacterium | reverse complement strand
AGGGGCTGGAGCTGCTGTTTCATGAGCCGATTGACCTGCCGCAGCGTTTGATCGGCGACCCGCTGCGCCTCGGTCAGGTGTTGATTAATCTGATTAACAACGCGGTTAAATTCACCGAGCAGGGACAAATCATTGTCCATGTCCGCGAACAGGAGCGCGTCGGCCAGCAGATCAAGCTGCTGTTCACCGTGGCCGACACCGGGATCGGCATGAGCGAGGAGCAGCGCCAGCGCATGTTCCAGGCCTTCACCCAGGCCGACGGCTCTACGACCCGCAAATACGGCGGCACCGGGCTAGGTCCGACCATTTGCAAACGCCTGGTGGAATTGATGGGCGGCGCAATTTGGGTTGAATCGACCCTGGGCGCGGGCAGCCGGTTTTACTTCACCGTCTGGCTGGGGGTCAGCGAGCAGAACCAGGCGCAACAGCCGGTGCTGCCCGCGGCGCTCAACGGCCTGCGCGCCCTGGTGGTGGACGACAACGCTGCCGCCCGCGATATTCTCCAGGAGGCGCTGACATCGCTGACCTTGCGCATCCGCGCCGTCGCCTCCGGGCCGGAAGCGCTGGCCGAAGTGCGCGCCGCCGATGCCAGCGATCCTTACCGGATCGTGTTCATCGACTGGAAAATGCCGGAAATGGACGGTATCCAGGTCACCGAGCAGATCAAGCGCGATCAAACCTTGCGCACGCCGCCGCGAGTGGTGATGGTCACCGCCTTCGGGCGCGAGGAAATCTGCGCCCAGGCGGAAGCGGTCGGGGTTGATGGATTCCTGATCAAGCCGATCAGCTATTCGCTGTTGCTCGATACCCTGATTAACCTGTTCCCGCCGGCCAATGGCGAGGCTCGCGCCGAGTATCGCGCCCGACATCGCCAGCCGCAGACCCGCCTGGAGGGACTGCGCCTGTTACTGGTTGAAGATAATGAGGTGAATCAGCAAATTGCCGTGGAATTGCTCGAATCGGCGGGGGCGCAGGTCGCGGTGGCCAGCAACGGTCGGGAGGCGCTGACGCAACTGTGGCTCAGTCTGGAAAGCGAACCGTTCGATGGGGTGCTGATGGATTTGCAGATGCCGGAGATGGATGGTTTTGAGGCGACCCGGCGGATTCGCGCCGAACCGCGTTTCGCCCGGTTGCCGATCATCGCCATGACCGCCCACGCCTTGATCGAGGAGCGGCAGCGGTGTCTGGAGGCCGGGATGAATGACCATGTGTCCAAGCCGATTGAGCCGGAGGCGCTATTTCACACGTTGCGCCAATGGTTGCCGTCGCCTTCAGGAAAACCCTTGTTGCGGCGGCGGCGGGTGGCCGCCCAACGCCCCGGCGATGCGCTGGAGTTGCCCCGGCTGCCGGGTCTGGATGTCGCCAGCGGTTTGCGCCGGGTGGCGGGCAACCGCCGGTTGTATTGGGAGTTGCTCGGCAAGTATGCGTCCGGCCAGGCTGAGGCGCTGGCGCATATCCGCGTCGCACTGGATCAGAACGATGCGGCGCTGGCGGAACGGCTGGCGCACACCCTGCAAGGCGTGTCCGGTAATATCGGCGCTACGGCGGTTCAACAACTGGCGGCTGAATTAACTCAGGCGTTGCGCCGCGCTGCGGAGCGCCCTGCTGTAGAGCCGATGCTGATCCAGCTCAATGAGGCGCTGGAGGCGCTGCTCAGTGGGTTGCGGGCGGCGCTGGCGGTTGCGCCCGCCGCGTCAACGCCGGCGCAAGCGCTCGGTCGGGAGCAGGTCGAGCCGGTTTTACAGCGCCTGAAAACCCTGTTGAGCAATGACGACGCCGAGGCGGCGGATTATCTGAGCGCACATCGGAGCCTGCTGGCCGAGGCCCTGCCGATTGCGGCGTTTCTGGCGATTGAGAAAGCCACCGCCGACTATCAGTTTGAAGAGGCTTTGCAAAAATTGCAGGCGGTGATGCAAGCCTCGTCAACCGCTGAATCCGACTAATTGAGTTGAGGCGCTCCAGCAATGAATCCAACTCCCGACGGCGTTGAACGACAGACTTTGCTGATTGTCGATGACACCCCGGACAACATCACCCTGCTCAGTAGCCTGCTCAAGGGTCGTTACCGGATCAAGGTCGCTACCTACGGCGAGCGCGCCCTGAAAATCGCCATGACGCCGCCGCCGCCGGATTTGATCCTGCTCGACATCATGATGCCGGGGATGGACGGTTACGAAGTGTGCCAGACCCTGAAGGGCGATCCGCGCACCGTGGATATTCCGGTGATCTTCCTCACCGCCAAGGCCCAGGTCGAAGATGAGGAAAAGGGTCTGAAACTGGGCGCGGTCGATTACATCACCAAGCCGATCAGTCCGCCGGTGGTGCTGGCTCGGGTGGAAACCCATCTGGCCTTGCAAAGCGCCCGGCAGTTTCTCAAGGACCGTAACGCCTATCTTGAAGAAGAGGTGCGTCGCCGCACCCGCGAGGTGGTGGCGATTCAGGACGCGACGATTTTAGCCATGGCCTCGCTGGCGGAAACCCGCGACAACGAAACCGGCAACCATATTCGCCGCACGCAACACTATGTCCTGGCGCTGGCGAAGAAGCTGCAAGCGCATCCGCGTTTCGCCGCATTTCTGACGGACGAGACCATTGGCTGGCTGTTCAAGTCAGCGCCGCTGCACGATATTGGCAAAGTCGGCATTCCCGACCGGATTTTGCTGAAGCCAGCGCGCTTTACCGCTGAAGAATTCGAGGTGATGAAGACCCACACCACGCTGGGGCGGGACGCGATTCTGGCCGCGGAAAAGCATCTGGATTTGCCGCATTCCTTTTTGCGCATCGCCCGCGAGATTGCCTATTCCCATCAGGAAAAATGGGACGGCAGCGGCTATCCCGAAGGATTGTCCGGTGAAGACATTCCCGTTTCGGCGCGGCTGATGGCGGTGGCGGATGTTTATGACGCGCTGATTAGCCAGCGGGTTTACAAGGCCGGAATGCCGCACGAGCAGGCGGTGACCTTGATTATCGAAGGTCGGGGCGCACACTTTGACCCGGATGTAGTGGACGCCTTTCTGGAGATTGCCGAGGAATTTCGCGCCATTGCCGGGCGCTTCGCGGACCGTCGCCCGGCGTTGCAATGAGCAACAGAGCAATGCCGGTTTTATAGCAATCCGATCTGAGTTGTGAAAATGAACAAAATCCCCCGCTGCTAACGCAGCTCCCCCCTTTGAAAAAGGGGGGTCAGGGGGGATTTCTTCACGCCACTCTCACCGCTTTGAGAATGGGCGAAAAATCGTTGTTGGTAGGCATAACGAACCGGCAGCGTCCGCCACTCCGCGATTCCCATACTGCGCCGACCGCCCGTTTTTCCTCAGCATCAGCGGCGTCATAAAGATGTTTCCCTTTGTATTCCACGGCGACGACCGGCCCATGGTTCAGTAGGCAGATAAAGTCTGGATAAAACCAGTCTTTTGAGGTTTGCAGCCGCAATGAACTGTTTTTACGGGCCAGGTTACGAATCCAAAATTGCACTTCCGGCAGTTGATCGAGAAATTGCGCACATTTGAATTCTTCGGTCAGACTCCCGTTGGGCGTACTTTCGCGCAGTTCTCCGGGCTTAGGCCCAAAGTAGTGTTTCTTAAATACAAAGCTACCTTCATAAACAAAACTGGGTTCATAAGGCAACGTTTTGAAGTTAATCGCCTGTTCCTCACTGGTGGTGAGTGGTCCGTCCGGGAGCAGGAAACGTTGAAAAGCCGCTTTGCGTTCGCTTTCGCGGTGTTGATTGATGCGGGCTTCAATCTCGTCGCGCAGTCGGAATCGGTCCAGTGCCAAAAGGCTCACCTCGTCAATGGCAAATTTTGCCAGCAGGCCGCGAATAGCCTTATGTAGAAACGCGGCTGACTCGCCAGCGGTAATATCTTGATGTCTGATCTTGCTATCCAGCCAAGCGATGAGTGTTTCCAGCGTCCATTCCTGATCCGGTATTCCTAGCGCGAGCGTCTGCTGATGTAATGTGGCGATAAAATCGGTTCCAGCCGGTTCGGGCAGAATATGGGTTTGCACTTTGCCGGTAGCGTCGATGTCCACCAAGCCGACTTGACCGGTAGGGCGTTCCAGTGGGTTATAACTGCTGGAGAGTGAGGCATCCTTCTCGCTGAGTTTCCAGCGATGTTCGATTAAAAATGTGCCCTCAAATTCAAACAGCCGTTCACTTTCCCGCACGCACAGCCGGGGTACGATAAAATCCACTCCCCGTTCATAAGCGGATGGCGTTCGGGGTTGTCCGCTACCGCCGAAGGTTTGTTCCACTTCGCGCACCAAGTCCACCAATTGCCGAATTTGCGCCTTGGCCTCGGTTGACCGCACGCAATAGGTCAGCCGTTCGGTTTCATCCGCGTCCAGCGGCACGAACACGGTAATTTCACCCTTGGCTGGGTCAATCCGCACTTTGCCGATGAGTGTCGCGGCCTGAATGTGCGCGATGTCCGCGTCAATCTCTTGGCCGGGTTCAAACTGTATGGTTTGCGGTTGTGCGCCCAAGGGCAGGAGGCCGGGCACTGGAATGATGATGCGTTCCGCTTCGGCTTTGGTGAAGCCGTTGCCTTCCAGGGCTTCGCGCAGTTCCTTGAGTACCTCCGGGAGGGAATCCGATACAGAGAAGACATAGGCGCAATTCAGGTCAGGATGCTGCTTTTCTTGCGCATTTGGCAGGCGAAGAACCCGCCCAACGATTTGTTCAATCGCCGTGGCGGAACGAGTTGATTTCAGACTGCATAGCACATAGGCGAATGGGCAATCCCAGCCTTCGCGTAACTTCACGACGGTAATAATCACCCGAACCGGACACTTTGGAGAGGCGATAGGGGGGACCTCTTTCAATTCGTCGAGGGCACCGGTAGAAATCTTTACCGCATCCCTGGGAATATTGAACTCACTGACCAGGCGCTCGCGTAATGGCTCGCAGGCATCAACCCGCTCGGCTTGAATTAACAGAACAGGCCGCAGATATTCACCGGTCTGTTGCGTTTCCACCACCGCGAGTTTTTCCAAGTCAGCACGGAGTGTCATCGCATCCGCCAATAGCGGATCGCTTTGGCTGGGGTGGCGGATCATCACCCGCAATGGCAACTTCATCATGTGTGCGGCTTTCAATTCCGCTGCGGAAACCCGATGCAGAACATTGGACGGTGGGGATGGCTGTTTCTTGCCGTCAATGATTTCTGTGCTGCCGTCGGAAGGCGTGGCGGTCAATTCAATGACACACGAAGGGCGTACCTGATTGAGTGCGGCAAAGGAATTGTAGGTCCGGGCATTGTGGGCTTCGTCAACAATGACAATCGGCCGGTGCAGCCGCAGCAGATTGACCAGCGACGGTTTCGGCTGGCCATCCGCGCCTTGCTCCAGGTCCATCATCCGGTGGGCGGGAGCCGGGTTGAAATGCTCAAGAAGTGCGCCATTCTGTGCATAGACTTTGCGCCCGGTGGTGTCTTCGGCGCGAAACGCTTGAATTGTCGAAACAATGACGACGGTTTGCCCATGGACCGTCGCCCGCGAGAGGCGCAGGGCTTCTTCAATGGTGACGACTTCAACCGCACCACAGGCTTCCACCAACGCATGGCGGTAGGGATGGCGCGGGTCGCGCAAGGCGGTCGCGGTCTGGTCAAGAATGGTGTTGCTGGGCACCAGCCATAACACGATGGCCCGTTCCGCGTGTAACAGCTCCACTTGCGCCAGCCCGGCGGCATAACAGGCCAGCAGGGTTTTACCGCCTCCCGTAGGCACCCGCAGACAGACATACGGCATTTCGCTGGATAGTCCGGCGACCGCCACCGGGAGATAAGGCACAGGCAGCGTGTTATTGCGAAGCTGGACCGCTTGAAAAGCGGCTTCGGGACGCCCGTCTTTTGCACACTGGCGGAAAAAGGTTTCCAGCGATGCCAATACCCGGTCTTGGTAGTCCTTACGGGCGATCATGACGATTTGACCTGGTAGGGGGTTTGCCGGAAACGAATGCGTTCCGCCTGCAATCGCCCTTGACCGAGCAGACAGCCCTCACCGTAGATGATTTTTGGCCCGTCAAAGGGTGGCAGTTGCGCCAGTACCGCCCGCGTCAGCACATTCCCGCCGTCTTCGCTTTTGTCGCCCAAGATACCGTTGTAGAGCAGATAAATCGCTACGCCGTGATGGACGCCGATCAAGGGCGTATTGGCTACGGAATCATGCGGTAAAGGTTCGCCGGTTTCGCTGAAATAGACGTGCCGCGCCAAGTCCGCAAAGCGCACGGTGTCCCGAATCGTGCCGTGTTCATCAAAGAGCGGTTCACCCAATTCGCAGTAGCGAAAACCACTACCTAATCCGGCTACCGGTTCACCTTTGGCATTGGTATAACCTTCAGCGACGCGGCGTACTCGTTCAGCGGTAATGTTGCGGGCAATATGGGGTTCCATTTCTACGAGGATGAAGCGACGGTTGCCACCGTCCT
>JBDHRB010000137.1:0-6430 GCA_039807355.1 Candidatus Competibacteraceae bacterium | reverse complement strand
TCAGCGGCCCCAACCGGGATTACCTGTGGATTCTGGCGCGCGCGCGGCAATTGTCGCCCACCGTGCTGGACGAGTTACTCAGGCAGGCCAGGGCGCTGGGTTTCGCCACCGATCAATTGATCCTGGTGAGGCAGGATCGAGAGGATGCGTGAAAGCGTCGCCACTCAGTCGGTACAGGAGGCGGGACAGGTCGGCGGCGGCAGCAGCGAACCGGTGGGGAAGTGCTCCAGCGCCGCCGGATGATCCTGAAACGGCGCGTGCCAGTCGGCCTGCGTGGGATGGCGGGTATAGCGCGCCTCGGTGAACAGGCTGAGGTCGCTCAGACCCAGTTCCCGCACCAGCGCCCGGCTGGCGGTGTAATCACCCGCTTGGGAACGCCATGCCGCGTCCGCCAGGGTCAGCCCGAACAGCAGCAGCAGAATCGCCAGCAGGGTCAGGGCGACGTTTGACTGGCGGGGATGGCAAGAGGGTCGAAAGCGCACGACGATCCAATCGGTTGCCTGAACGAGCCGCAGCATATCCCAATCCAGATTGGCATGGATAGTGCTCGATTCCCAGCTTAGAGATCGAGCAAACCAAGGCCGGCGATGAAGAAAGTCGAAGTCATGTTGATCGACGCCCATTCGGGGCGGTCGGCGATTCTGGAGCAGGCCCTGAGCGACGCCGGCTATCAAATCACCGTCCGCACTGCCAGTACCGACAAGTTGTTGCAACAGGTACGGGAAACCGGGCCGGACGTCATTCTGATCGATATCGACCTGCCCGACCGCGATACCCTGGAGCAGTTGCGCGATGTCGGACAAAATCAGCCGCGACCTATCGTGATGTTCGCCGAGCGCAGCGATCCTGAAACCACCGCCGCCGCCTTGCGCGCCGGAGTCAGCGCCTACGTGGTGGACGATCTCAACCCTCGCCGCCTCAAACCGATCATGGATGTCGCCATCGCCCGGTTCCGCGAGTATCAGGCGCTACGCCGGGAGTTGGAGGAAACCCGCAGCCGATTGGCCGAGCGCAAGGTCGTCGAGAAAGCCAAGGGTTTGCTGATGGCGCAACGGAATCTGAACGAGGAGGAGGCGTACCAGACGTTGCGCAAGTTGGCGATGGATCGCAACCAGCGGATTGGCGAGGTGGCGCGCACGGTGATCTCCCTGCTGGAGATGTTGGGTTGAGTGGAGAAGATCCGCTCAATGTGGTGCAACACAGTCGTGTGGTGCGCCATGATCGCGCAAAATCGGCGGACATAAGCTGCCCGACATACCCCGCCCCATAAGCCAATTTAAAAAATATCAACAACTAAGCAGACTTGGCATACAGCGTGCTCAATTCCGGTTAGCAACCTTTCCCACTGGCGGGACGGGTTACGCGACCAACGGCGGTCGCGCATCGGACAACGGCGTCCAGCCCTCGTGTTCCACGCAAGGGCTGGACGCCTTTTTTGTTGGCTGACTGGCGAGGCACGACATGAGCAAAGCGAACGCGATGAACGAACGGGCACAAGCGCCCAATCCATCCCGGCGCAGATTTCTCAAAACCGGGGGATTGGCGCTGAGTGGCGCCACCTTGCTGGGCGGGACTCCACCCTGGCTGCGGACTGGCGCCTGGGCGGGCGAGGGTGGCGGTTTGGAAAAAACCAGATTGACCTTGGGCTTCATTCCGCTTACCGACTGCGCGCCGCTGGTGGTGGCCTCAGAGAAAGGCTATTTCAAGAAATACGGTCTGGAGGTGGCGCTTTCCAAGGAGGCCTCCTGGGCCAACATCCGCGATAAGGTCGCCATCGGCGAACTGGACGGAGCGCACATGCTGGCGGGTATGCCCATCGCCGCCAGTCTCGGCGTCGGCGCCCTGCCCAAGGCCACCATCACCGCGTTCTCGATGGACCTTAACGGCAACGCCATCACCGTTTCCAACGAACTGTACGAGCGGATGACGGCAGCCGACCCTGAAACGATGAAGGAACGCCCGCTCACCGCCCGCGCCCTGAAAAAAGTCATCGACGCCGACAAGGCCGCCGGTAGGGAGCCGATGACCTTTGCCATGGTCTTCCCGGTCTCCACCCACAACTACCAGTTGCGCTATTGGCTGGGAGCGGCGGGCATCAACCCGGATCAGGACTTGCGGTTGATCGTGATTCCGCCGCCGCAGATGGTCGCCAACCTCAAGGCCGGCAACATCGCCGGTTATTGCGTGGGCGAGCCATGGAACGAGCGGGCGGTGGAAACCGGCATCGGCCGGGTGTTGATCACCAGCTACGAGCTGTGGAACAACAATCCCGAGAAAGTGTTCGGCGTCAACCTGGAATGGCACGAGAAGAATCCGCGCACCCATCAGGCGCTGCTCATGGCCCTGCTGGAAGCGGCGCAATGGATGGATCAGCCCGGCAATCGCATGGAAGTGGTCAAGCTGATCGCGCAAAAGTCCTATGTCAACGCGCCCGAGGATACGGTGAAGATGTCGATGACGGGCACCTTCAAATATGCCAAGGACGAGGAGCCACGCCCGCTGCCGGATTTCAACGTCTTTTACCGCTACGCCGCCAATTTCCCCTGGTTGTCGCACGCCGCCTGGTTCATCAGCCAGATGTATCGCTGGGGTCAGTTGGAACAGCCGGCGAACATCCTCCAGGCCGCCGCCTCGATCTATCGCCCCGATCTGTACCGGCAAGCCGCCAAGGCATTGGACGTGCCCTATCCGACCATCGATTCGAAGCCCGAGGGTGGCCATGACGTGCCCTGGACCCTGACCCAAGCCACCAGCCCGATTGCGATGGGACCGGATCGCTTTTTCGACGGCGGTCGGTTCGATCCCGGGAAGTCGGGCGAGTATGTGGCCGGCTTCGCGATGAAAAATCTGAAAGTCGCGCCGGAAGCGCTGATCAAGGCCAACGCCTGAATGGGGGAGGAAGCCGATATGAGCAAGGTTGTTGCCCTGGCCACCGCGTTGCCGGTGGAACCCGAACGGTTAGAGTCGTCACCGCTGGTTCCCCTGTCCGGGGAACGGATCGCCACGCCTGCCGCCAATGCCGAACGACAGCCGCCGCCGGCGCCGGCTTACGTCCCGGATCCACCAGTATCGCGCGCCAGGCCGCGCGCCGTCGCCATGGCCCGCGCCGTCATCTTGCCGGGAGCGGTTTTCCTGCTGGTGCTGGCGGTCTGGATGCTGGTCAACGCCAAGATCACCAGCGACATTCCGACGCCCGCCGCAACGTGGGCGCGAGCGGTAGAAATTTTCGGCCAGCCATTTTACGTCGCCGGTCCCAACGACATGGGGATCGGCTGGCAAGTGCTGTATTCGCTGGGGCGGGTGCTGGCCGGCTTCGCCCTGGCGGTGGCGGTGGGCATTCCGGTCGGCTTTCTGATGGGCGCCAGCCGCGACGTGCATCAAGCCTGCTATCCGCTGGTGCAAATCCTGCGCCCGGTCAGCCCGCTGGCCTGGCTGCCCATCGGATTGCTGGTGTTTCAAGCCAAGGACCCGTCCGCGATCTTCGTGATCTTTATCACCAGCATCTGGCCGGTGATCGTCAACACCGCCGCCGGGGTGCAGGCGATTCCGCAAGACTATCTCAACGTGGCGCGCGTGCTGCGGCTGGGCAAGCTGGAAATCACCCGCCGCATCCTGATTCCCGCCACCCTGCCGCACATTCTGACCGGCATGAGGCTGTCGCTGAGCGTGGCCTGGATGGTGATCGTGGCGGCGGAGATGCTCACCGGCGGCATCGGCATCGGTTTCTACGTCTGGGACGAGTGGAACAACCTCAACGTCGCTTCGATCATCGTCGCCATCGGCATCATCGGGCTGGTCGGCATCGCGCTGGAAAGCCTGATGAATCTGGCGCAGCGCCATTTCGACTACAACCGCCGTTGAAGGAGAAATTGCCGTGAGCTATCTGAACATTTCCAACGTGGACGTGGTGTTTCCCACCCAAAACGGTGCCTTCGTCGCCCTGCACGAGGTGCATCTCGAAATCGAACAGGGCGAATTCATCGCCATCATCGGGCATTCCGGCTGCGGTAAATCCACGGTGTTGAACGTGGTCGCCGGTCTGCTCGAAGCCACCCGTGGTGGCGTGTTGCTGGAGAACAAAGAAGTGAACAGCCCCGGCCCGGATCGCGCCGTGGTGTTCCAGAACCACTCGCTGCTGCCGTGGCTGACGGTGTACGAGAACGTGCGGATCGCGGTGGACAAGGTGTTCGGCAAGAGCAAGTCCAGGGTCGAGCGCCACGACTGGACCCTCCACAATCTGCAACTGGTGCACATGGAGCATGCATTGGATAAGCGGCCAGGCGAGATTTCCGGCGGCATGAAACAGCGGGTCGGCATCGCCCGCGCCCTGGCGATGCAGCCCAAGGTGTTGCTGATGGACGAGCCCTTCGGCGCGCTGGACGCCCTGACCCGCGCCCATTTGCAGGAATCGGTGATGGAGATTCAAACCGCGCTCAACAACACCGTGCTGATGATCACTCACGACGTGGACGAGGCGGTGTTGCTGGCCGACCGCATCGTGATGATGACCAACGGTCCGGCGGCGACGGTGGGAGAAATCTTGAAAGTGGACCTGCCGCGCCCGCGCAACCGGCTCGAACTGGCCGACGACCCGGCCTACAACCACTACCGCGCCGAGGTGTTGCGCTTTCTCTACGAGCGGCAGCGGCGGCCGGAAGCGGCGTGACGAACGGGCAGCGAAGGAGATTCCATCGATGAAAGAGCGTCTGATTCTGGTCGGCAACGGCATGGCCGGGATGCGCACCCTGGAGGAGTTGCTGGCCATCGCTCCCGATCAATACGACATCACCGTGTTCGGCGCCGAGCCGCACGGCAACTACAACCGCATTCTGCTGTCGCCGGTGCTGGCGGGCGAAAAGACGGTCGAGCAGATCATGCTCAACGATCTGGACTGGTATGCCGAGCGCGGCATCACGCTGCACGCCGGCAAGGCCGTGATCCGGCTCAACCGGGCGCGGCGGCAGGTCATCGCCGCCGACGGCACGGTCGCGCCCTACGACTGGCTGTTGCTGGCGACCGGTTCCGATCCCATCATCCTGCCGGTGCCCGGCAACGATCTGCCGGGCGTCATTACCTTCCGCGACATCAAGGACGTGCAGGCGATGCTGGATGCGGCCTGCGCCGGGCGGAAACACGCGGTGGTGATCGGCGGCGGCCTGCTCGGCCTGGAAGCGGCCAACGGCTTGATGAAGCAGGGCATGGAGGTCACCGTCGTCCACCTGCTCGACGTGCTGATGGAACGACAGCTCGATACCGAAGCGGCGGCCCTGCTGCGGACCAGTCTGGAGGAACGCGGCCTGCGGTTCCTGATGGGCGCGCAGACCGTCGCCATTCTCGGCGAGGAGCGGGTGAAAGGGGTGCGCTTCAAGGACGGGCTGGAAATTCCCGCAGATCTGGTGGTGATGGCGGTCGGCATCCGTCCCAACATCCAACTCGCCAAGGCCGCCGGCATTCACTGCGAACGCGGCGTCGTGGTCAACGACACCATGCAGACCTACGACCCGCGCATCTACGCGGTCGGCGAGTGCGTGCAGCATCGCGGTCAGACCTATGGCCTGGTCGCGCCGCTGTGGGAACAGGCGCGAGTCTGCGCCAACCATCTCGCTCACTTCGGGATCAGCCGTTATCGCGGTTCGGTCACGTCCACCAAGCTCAAGGTGACCGGCATCGACGTGTTCTCCGCCGGCGAGTTCGGCGGCGGTCCCGGCTGCGACGAAATCGTGCTGCGCGACCGGGCGCGCGGGGTCTACAAAAAGCTGGTGGTCCGGGACAACCGGGTCAGGGGCGCGGTGCTGTACGGCGACACCATCGACGGCAGTTGGTACTTCCAACTGTTGCGCGAGAAGACCGACATCGGCGCGTTCCGCGAATCCATCCTGTTCGGGCAGGCGCATCTGGGCGATGCCGGGCACGGCGGCGGCAACAACGTGCTGGCGATGCCCGACGAGGCGGAAATCTGCGGCTGCAACGGGGTGTGCAAGGGCGTCATCGTCAAGGCGATCACCGCGCAAAAACTGTTCACGCTGGAGGAAGTCCGCGCCCACACCAAGGCGTCGGCCTCCTGTGGTTCCTGCACCGGCTTGGTCGAGCAACTGCTGGCGGCCACGGTCGGCGATTATTCCAAGACCTCCAGGGAAAAGCCGCTGTGCGCCTGCACCGAACACAGCCACGATCAGGTGCGCAAGGTGATTCGGGAACAGCATTTGACCAGCCTGCGGGCGGTGTTCGATTTCATGGAATGGAAGACGCCCGACGGTTGCCATTCCTGCCGCCCGGCCATCAATTTTTATCTGATCGCTGCCTGGCCTGGCGAGGCGCGGGACGACGCGCAATCGCGGTTCATCAACGAGCGGGTGCACGCCAACATCCAGAAGGACGGCACCTACTCGGTGGTTCCGCGCATGTGGGGCGGCCTGACCAGTCCGAAGGA
>JBDHRB010000136.1:0-6443 GCA_039807355.1 Candidatus Competibacteraceae bacterium | reverse complement strand
CGATGGGGGCCTGGTTGATGCTGTTGACGGCGCTGGCCAGGCCGGAGCGCATCGCCGGGTTGCTCGGTCTGGCCTGCGCGGCGGACTTTACCGATTATTTGCTGTGGGAGCGGCTGGACCCGCCGTTGCGCGAGCGGTTACGCCGTGAACGGGTCATCACCCTGCCTTCACCCTATGGTCAACCCTATCGGATCGCCCTGCATCTGATCGAGGAAGCCGCGCAACATCGCTTGCTGGAGAGGCCGGAACTGCCGATTCACGTTCCGGTAAGGCTGATTCACGGCCTGAAGGACGCCGATGCGCCGTGGCGGGTCAGCCTGCAAATCGCCGAGAAAATCACCAGCCCTGAAGTGCAGGTGATCCTGGTCAAGGATGGGGAGCATACCCTGTCGCGGGAGCAGGATTTACGCCTGTTGACCGGTACGCTGGGTGAACTGCTGAACGCCGCAATCGGTTGAGCCGATGGCTTAGATGCTGCTACGCGGCTGCCCCTGGCGTTGCTCTTCATCGGGCAAGGTGATGTTCAGCTCCAGAACCTCATAGCCGCCTTCACGATCCAGATGCACTTTGATCTGACTCTGGTCGATGGGGACGTACTTGCGCACCACTTCGAGCAATTCTTTCTTCAGGGCCGGCAGATAGTCGGGGCTGCTGCGGCGACTGCCCCGCTCGTGGGCGACAATGATCTGCAACCGCTCCTTGGCGAGGGCGGCGGTTTTGGGAGGCGCACGGAAAAAACTTTCAAACAGGCCCATCTTGCTTCATCCCCCACCAAATAACCGTTTTAAAAACCCTTTTTTCTGAATCGACGTAAACCGATGCGGCAACGCCTTGCCCAGAAAACGGTCAACCAGATCATTGTAAGCGGCGCCGGCTTCGCTGCTGTCTTCGAGAATCACCGGAACGCCGGCATTCGACGACTGTAACACGGTCGGCGATTCCGGGATAACGCCCAGCAAGGGAATACCGAGAATTTCTAACACATCGTCCACGCTCAACATATCGCCCCGGTCAGCGCGCTCCGGCGCATAGCGGGCAAGAACCAAATGCTCCTTGACCGGTTCATCGCCCTGTTCAGCGCGCCGCGACCGGCTGGCCAGAATGCCGAGAATCCGGTCGGAATCGCGCACTGAGGAGACTTCGGGGTTGGTCACCACCAGCGCCTCGTCGGCGAAATACAGCGCCATCAGCGCGCCGCGCTCGATGCCAGCCGGCGAGTCGCAGACAATGTAATCGAAGCCCTGCTTCAGTTCGGCGAGGATGCGTTCGACGCCTTCCTTGGTCAGCGCGTCCTTGTCGCGGGTCTGCGAAGCCGGCAGGATGAACAGGTTTTCCACCCGCTTGTCGCGGATCAACGCCTGATTCAGATTGGCTTCGTTGTTGATAACATTCACGAAGTCATAAACGACCCGCCGTTCGCAACCCATAATCAGATCCAGGTTGCGCAAGCCCACGTCAAAATCGATGACCACGGTGCGGAAACCGCGCTGGGCCAGACCGGTAGCGAAACTGGCGCTGGTCGTCGTTTTGCCTACGCCTCCCTTGCCGGAGGTCACCACGATAACGGTTGCCAAGCGATTATCCCTGAAGTTGCATGTAAAGGTGAGGTGAGCGCGTCGCTGCGGCGCAATCGCCGCCGCTCACGCATGGATCAACGGGTGAGATGCTCGATGACCAGGCGATCATCCACCAGGTGAATCTGGGTGGCCTTGCCCCGGTCCGCGGCATCGAGTTGTTCGCTGATGTAGTAATGTCCAGCGATGGAGACCAGCTCCGCTTCCAGACTTTGACAGAAAATTCGGGCAACCACTGCGCCCCGCACCCCGGCCAGCGCCCGTCCGCGCAGCACTCCGTAGATGTGAATGTTGCCATCGGCGATGACTTCGGCGCCGGCGCTGACCGCGCCGAGGACGATTAAATCGCCATCCGGGGCGTAAATCTGCTGACCGGAACGCACCGGGTGGTTAATGATCCGGTTGCGTGACGGCGCGTCGGATTTTTCCGGTTTTTTGACGCCGCCGTTGCCGCGACTTTCCGGCAGGGTCGGCAGGCCGGCCAAGCGGGCTGCGGCCTGCTGAATCGGCGTGCCGTTGCGAATACCCACCGGCGTCATGCCATGCGCTCGTAGTAATTCATAGAGACCGTTGAAATCCAGCCCGTCCGGGGAATCGGCCATATTTTCCAGATCAATCACCACCGGGGTGTTATTAAAAAAACTCGGCGCCTGCTTGACCTTTTCCGCCAGATGCCGCCCGATAGCCGCTTGATCCATCTGAAACAGATGCAGAACGGTCAGGGTGAACAAGCTGCCTTTGAGTTCAAAAGGCGGAGCGCTCTCGCTAGCGAGGTGAGGGGATCGCAACAGCATGACGGCGCGGGAGACCTCTGACTGAATACTGAGTTTTCAAGCGATTTTACACGTCCGTTGTGGGGGAGGAACAGGCTTTTTCACGGCGGGCAGTTTGGCAAAGCCGGTACAGTTTACTATAGATCAACTATAGATCAGCTTGCGCGGCTACGCACAAAAACCGCCGCGCCGCTTTTTAACGCTGGGGAATCCTGTTATGGCTGGTTTCAAGATTCGCGCTCTGGGTGTTATGTGGCTGCTGGCCGGTCTGATCGGGGGGTGCGCGACGCCGCCGCCGGCGGTCGATACCCAGGCGACAGCGCGTCAGCGCATTCTCAGCGCCGCAGAGCGTTTATTGGGTACGCCTTATGTGCTGGGCGGCGCATCGCCGAGCGGCGTTGATTGCAGCGGCTTGGTCTATTACGCCTACCGTCAGGCCGGGATTCGCACGCCGCGCACTACAGCGCAACAGTTCCAGGCCGGGCGCGCGCAGCGTCAGGTATTGCCGGGCGATTTGCTGTTTTTTCGCACCGGGCGCAGCGGCGCGGTTTCCCACGTTGGCATTTACGCCGGCGGCGGACGGATGATTCATGCTTCCTCCGGCAGCGGGCGGGTGCGCAAGGTGGCGCTGAGTCAAAACTACTGGCGGGAGCGTCTGGTTGGCGGCGTTACATTCCTGGGCGGGGCAACGCCGCTGGCGCAGGAGGAAGGGTGGCGGCGGCCCAACGGTTGATGTGCGCCGCTCTTCGATCAGCCCCAGCGTTGACTCAGCCAGGCGGGAGCGTCCATCGCCTCTTCGGCGATGCCGCGCTTGCGGCGCACCCCGCCCAGATAGGGATTGGTTTTCAACTCCTGCTCCAGAGTGGTCGCGGGGCCGTGGCCGCTGCACACCAGCAAATGGCCGGGCAATTCCATGAGCCGATGCAGGCTTTGCTCCATCTGCGCCGGGTCGCTCATCGGGAAATCGGTGCGGCCAATGCTGCCGGCGAACAGGGTGTCGCCGACAAAAATGTAGAGATCATCGTAATAGCAGCCTTGACCGGGGGTATGGCCGGGCGTGGACAGGAAGCGCAGACCCCAGTGATCGCCAAGATCGACGGTTTCGCCGTCGCGGATTTCCCGGTCGATGCGCCCCAGCGGCCGGTTGAAATCGGCCATGCCAAATAACAGCGAGCCTTGTTGCGGCAACAGGTCAAACATCGGCCGCTCCAGGGCGGGCAGCCAGGTCACCGCGTCGGGGAATTCCTTCTGTAAATCCGCCAGACCGCCGGCATGGTCAAAATGGGCGTGGGTGAGCAAAATGGCGCGCACATCGGGACGCGGCTGCATCTCCGCCAGTACCTGGGCCAGTTGCGCTCCTTCGCCGGTATCGACCACCGCGCAATGCCCGGTGTCCGGGTCTTCCAGCAGATAGGCGTTGACCTGGAACGCGCCCAGGGTAATGCAGCGAACTTTCATAACGGTTTCTCGATGAGGTGATCTTCCAGGCGGCGCACCCGGCTTTCCGGAATGGCCCAGCCGCACACGCTCATCCCGGCGCGTTGGGTGGAGTGGGGGTCGCCGGTGCGCAGCGGGTGCCAGTCGGGCAAGGGTTGACCGGCGGCGCGTAAGCGGTAGGCGCAAGTCGCCGGCAGCCAGTTGATGCGCCGCACTTCGGCAGGGGTCAGCGCAACGCAGTCCGGCACCCAGCGGAACCGTTCGGCGTAGCGGGCGCAACGTCCGCTTTGTACGTCCAGCAAGCGGCAGGCGACGTTGGTGTAAAACAGTTCGCCGGTATCCTGATCTTCCAGCTTGTGCAGACAGCACTTGCCGCAGCCATCGCACAACGCTTCCCACTCGGCGGCGGTCAGTTCGGAAAGATCAGCGGTTTCCCAAAAGGATTCCCCCCCTCGCCCAGCGGGCGAGGGAGGCGAATGAATGGCGGACATCCCGCAAGGGCTTCAGGTGGTGATGTATTCGCGCAGCGCCTGGGCTTCCTGAGCGGTTTCTTCGAGCTTGGCTTTAACCAGGTCGCCAATTGAGACCACGCCGATCATCTTGCCTTCGTCATCAACCACCGGGACATGGCGGAAGCGCTTGGCGGTCATCACCGCCAGAATTTCGCTCACCGTGTCGCCAGGCTTGCCGGTGGTCATCGCGCAGGTCATGCACGGGCGAATCGACATTTTGGCGAAGTCGGTGCGTCCTTCGGCGCACAGGCGTAAAACATCGCGCTCGGTGAAGATGCCCGCTGGCGAGCCGTCCGCGTTCGGCACCATCACCGACCCGACCCGGTGTTCCGTCATGGCCTGAATCGCCTCGGCGACGCTGGCGCTGGCCGGCACGGTGACGGGCTGGCCGCCTTTCTTTTTCAGAATTTCCTTCAACTGCATCATGTTAGGGCATCTCCCCCGGTTAATTGAGCGTGATGATGGAATCATCGTCGCCAATAATTTAGCAAATTTGTCGGATTTTGTCGGGTTTGCGGTTATCCCATCGCCAGCAGCAGACCATTGAGGCGCTTGACGAAGCTGGCCGGGTCTTCCAGTTGCCCGCCTTCAGCCAGCACCGCCTGTTCAAACAACAGATGGGTCCAGTCGCTAAAGCGTGTTGCGTCGCTTTCCTCTTTCAGGCGAGTGATCAGCGGATGGGTGGGATTCAGTTCCAGATAGGGTTTGCTCATCGGCACACTTTGGCCGGCGTCGCGCAACAGCCGCTCCAGGTGGGCGCTCAGGGCGTGTTCATCGACCACCAGACAGGCCGGCGAGTCGGTCAGCCGCGAGGAAATCCGCACTTCCTTGATTTGCTCGCCCAGCACTTCTTTAACCCGGCTCAACAAATCCTGATATTGATCTTCGGCCTGTTTCTGTTCCTGCTTTTCCTCTTCCGAGGCGATCTTGTCCAGGTCCAACGCGCCCTTGGCCACTGACTGGAAAGACTTGCCTGAAAACTCGCTCAGGTGCGACATCAGCCACTCATCCACCCGGTCGGTCAGCAGCAGGACTTCCAGACCCTTCTTGCGGAAAATTTCCAGATGCGGGCTGTTTTTGGCGGCGGCGAAGCTATCGGCGCTGATGTAGTAAATCTTCTCCTGTCCTTCCTTGATCCGCGCCAGATAATCAGTCAGGGAAACGGTTTGTTCAGCGGTGTCGGTGTGGGTCGAGGCGAAGCGCAACAATTTGGCGATTTGCTCGCGGTTGCTGTAATCCTCCGCCGGGCCTTCCTTGAGCACTCGGCCAAATTCTTTCCAGAACTTGCTGTACTTCTCGGCGTCGTTGGCGGCCAGGTCTTCCAACAGACCCAGCACTTTTTTCACCGAGCCGGCGCGAATGCCATCCACCACCTTGCTGCTTTGCAGGATTTCCCGGGAGATGTTCAGCGGCAGATCGTTAGAGTCGATCACCCCGCGCACGAAGCGCAGATAGCGCGGCATCAGATGTTCGGCGTCGTCCATGATGAACACCCGCTGCACATACAGCTTGACCCCGTGGCGCTGTTCGCGGTCCCACAGATCAAAGGGAGCGCGGGCCGGGATGAACAGCAGCGAGGTGTATTCCAGCTTGCCTTCCACCCGGTTGTGGGTCCAGGCCAGCGGGTCTTCAAAGTCATGGCCGACGTGCTTGTAAAATTCCTTGTATTCCTCTTCCTTGATCTCGTTCTTGGGCCGCGCCCACAGCGCCGCCGCCTGGTTGATCCGCTCGTCCTCCATCGTCGGCGGCGCGTCCTTGTCCTCGCTGTATTTCTGCACCGGCATAATCACCGGCAGGGTGATATGGTCGGAATACTTGGTGATGATCGAGCGCAGTTGCCATTCGTTCAGCAGGTCGCTTTCCTCTTCACGCAAGTGGAGGATGACCTCGGTGCCGCGCTCCGCCTTCTCAACCGTTTCCAGGGTGTATTCACCCTCGCCAGTGGATTCCCAGTACACACCATGCTCCGCGCCCATCCCGGCGCGGCGGGTGCGCAGCGTCACTTTGTCAGCGATGATGAAGCTGGAATAAAAGCCGACGCCGAACTGGCCGATCAGGTTGGCGTCCCGCGCCTGATCGCCGGTCAGCTTCTGCATGAACTGGCGGGTGCCGGAACGGGCGATGGTGCCGATATTGTCGATGACTTC
>JBDHRB010000135.1:0-6465 GCA_039807355.1 Candidatus Competibacteraceae bacterium | reverse complement strand
GCAGCAGCGACATCGCCGGGGCGCACGGCCCATGCGTAGTATCGTGGCCCTTGGTGATGGCGCCCTGGTAGCCGTCGTAGGCGTAGAAGCCCCACGCATTAGTGGCATTCGGCGCGTACTCGGTACCAGACCAGTATACATAAGCTTGCAGGTTCTGGATCAGGTCAACGTCGTTCTGGCCAAAAGAGCTGGTATCGGTACCATTGTACGTTCCATTACCAAAGACGCCCCAGTCCGCTTGGTAGCTCCTGGATGTGCTGTAGTAGGATTTAAGCCCCAAGTTAACGTGGTACATGTACGCCAACTCGCTGTACACCGTGCCGCTGTTATAGGTCTGCACGTTATAACCGCAGTCCGTACCGCTATACGCCCAGTTACAGCCTGGTGTCCCTGTGTCAGTGATGATGGGCAAGCGCCAGTCGTCGTAGGTCACACCACGCACCGAGTCGTAATAAGTCAGGTTAGCGGCCCAAGTCTTCGCTGCATCCCAACCCATCCGGCCATCGGCGAAAATATCGTCATAACCACCGTCATTTTCCAAGTACGCCGCTGCGTAGCCAGAAGTGAAGGCATAGTTCGCGTCCTGCAACCAGGTGATATTGAGCACATCGTCGTAAATCAGCCCGCCGCCCCGGTCGATCAAGCCAGCGCCCGCCGCGCCCGAAAAGCCCAAAGCCGCCGTAAACGCCAGCGTTGTGAGTGTCTTGTTGTTCATTCTTCAGGTCCTCTTCTCAAGTGGGTTCAGTGGCTACCCGCCACCGTTCGTATGAATCGCTAAAGTTTAAAGCAAAAATTGGACCAAAACAAAAAAGTAGTTTGCATTGAAATAGTTAAAAAACCGATAAAAACAATCGGTTATTACCACTGTAAAAAATTCTGACGCTCAGTATTGTGACAAATTTGCCGTTTTCTCTGATAGTTGTGTATCACAAAAAACTTAAATAATGTTTAACTATCTAATATTAAATGAAACAAATTTCAGAGATCCCATAGCTTGACTCACCCGAATGAGTACCCCTAAGCATAAAAAAGTGTAAAATTTTCTGACAACACTCTAAAATCATCATCTTATGACTTTCATCTGAGTCCCCACTCATGAAAAAACTCTCCATCGGCCTGCAAAATCTGCGCGAGATGCGCACCCAGGGCTATGCCTATGTCGATAAAACCCCTTTCGTCATCCAGTTGGCCGAACAGGGCAAGTATTACTTCCTGGCCCGGCCCCGCCGCTTCGGCAAAAGCCTGTTCGTCGATACCCTGGCTGAGGCCTTCGCCGGCAGTCGGGAGCTGTTTGAGGGGCTGTATCTGGAAAATCACTGGGACTGGAGCCGCTCCTACCCGGTGCTGCGCTTCGATTTCAGCACCGGCATCCTGACCGACCGCACCCTCCTGGACACCACATTGCTCAGCCAGGTGCGCGCCAATCATGAACGGTATGGCCTGCCTTGGCAGGAGCAGCCCGTACATCTGGCCCTGACCGATCTGGTGCGCAAGCTGCATCAGACCACCGGCGAACCGGTGGTCCTGTTGGTCGACGAATACGACAAACCCATTCTGGACAACCTGCAAACACCGGAGCAGGCGCGGGTGATGCGCGAGGGGTTGCGCAATTTCTACTCGGTCATCAAGCCTCTTGACCCGCACCTCAAATTCGTGCTGCTCACCGGCGTCAGCAAATTCTCCAAGGTCTCGCTGTTCTCCGATCTCAATAATCTCAAAGATATGACCCTCGATCCGCGTGTGGCAACCCTATGCGGTTATACGGAGAACGAGCTGACGACGACTTTTGCCGAGTATCTGGACGGGGTTGATTTGGACGAAGTGCGGCGCTGGTACAACGGCTACAACTTCCTCGGTGAACCGGTCTACAACCCCTTCGACATCCTGCTCTACCTCGACAGCCGCCAGTTCAAACCTTATTGGTTCGAAAGCGGGACGCCGACGTTTCTCATCGAATTGCTGCGACAACGACAGTTCGCTATCCCCACAATGGATCACTACTGGGCCAGCGAAGATCTGCTGGGGGCGTTCGATGTGGAGGCGATTGAACCAGAAGCCCTGTTGTTCCAGACCGGCTACGCGACGATCCGCGAAAGCCAGCAGCGTCCCTACGGTCTGCGTTACCGACTCGGCTTTCCCAATGAAGAAGTGCGCATCAGCCTGCCCCGGGCGATCCTGCGCCGCTATGTCCCCGACCGGCAGGCGCAACAACGGGCGGCAGAGGAGGTCTTCGAGGCGCTGGCGCAGGATGATCCCGACCGGTTGCATGCTGCCCTGCACGCCTTCTTCGCTTCGATCCCCCATGACTGGTATCGCAAAAACAACCTGGCCGGCTATGAAGGCTACTGGGCGTCGCTGGTCTATTGTCTGTTCGCCGGGCTGGGAGTGGAGACCCGCGCCGAGGAACCCACGAATCAGGGGCAGGTGGATTTGGTGATCCAATACCAGGAGCGCATCTGGCTGCTGGAATTCAAGGTCGATGACGGCAACGATGGACAAAAGGCGCTGGCGCAGATCAAAAGCAAGGGCTATCACCAGCGCTACGCCGGTCAGTCGGTCACCCTGATCGGCATCGACTTCAGCCGCCAACAGCGCAATCTGTCCGGGTTTGCCTGGGAGCGGTGTTCTGCCGAATGAGAAGACTGACCCGAAAACCTGACCGTGGCGGATTCTGGATGAACCCGAAATTCACTTTTCCAAACTCGGAAACGCCGGCCCGGAAATCGCGCTTGCTAATCCCGCAGCTTCCCCCATTCCCGGAAACGCCTTGATATACAGATCGCGCTGCGGATAAGGTATGCGAATCCCGGCCTCTTTAAAGCGATCCCAAACCGCAAACAGGATGTCGTGATGGGTTTTCAAGAGATGGTTCTGACTCAAATCAATATAGTATTGAACGCGGAAGCGGATTGAGGCGTCGGCGAAATTCCACAGCAACACCAGTGGCTCCGGGTCAGCCAAAACCGCCGGATGCGCCTGCAACGCCGCTTCGATCAGCGCCTGCGCCCGGTGCGGATCGGCTTCATAGCTGGCCCCGACCCATAAAATGGTCCGATGAATTTGATCGCCATGCGTCCAGTTGGTGAAGGCGTTACTGATCACATCCGCGTTGGGAATAATCACCGATTCATTATCAAAGGTCTTGACGATCAGGGCGCGCATTCCGATGTCGGTCACTTCGCCCAGATGCGTTCCAACCTGAACAATATCGCCGCTGCGCAATGGCCGTTCGATCAACAGCAGCAAACCGCTGATGAAGTTATTGGCCAAACTCTGCATTCCCAGGCCGATGCCGACGCCGACCGCTCCGGCGAATACCGCCAAAGCCGTCAGATCAATCCCGACCAACTGCAAAATAATTAGAAAGCCGATCAGCACCATCGCGTATTGGGTAAACACCGACAAACTGTGCCGGACGCCCAGATCGCTGATGTGGGAAAGAATCCAGCGATAGCTGATCGCCCGGCTCCACTGGCCCAGCCAGATCACCAGCGCCAGCAGGGTGAAGGTGATGATGATCCGCCACAAGGTGATTTCCGCGCCGCCCAGCGTCAGCAGCGGCCGTTCCAGAACCGCCCAAATCGCCACGATCACCGCCGATTCACCCGTCCAGCCATAGGCGCGGAATAATGCCGCGCAGGCCGCCAGCACCAGCAGCAGGTTGGCGATCCGGTGCAGCGGGGTAATCACATCCTGGGTCCACAGCAAACCATAGCCGGAATGGGCGACCGCAAAGTTTTTCAGCGCCACGATCAGATCGTTCAACAGGCTGTGCGCCAGCAGCCACAACGCCAAAATGGCGATGAAGATCAGCAGCCCGCCGGCCACCAGCCAGGCCAGTTGCAGATAACCGACCAAGCCGAGCAGCGCAGCGCCCAGCAGCGACAGCGGCAACAGCAGACTGCCCAGGCGCAGCACGGAAAACCAGAATCGCTCGTCATAATGAGCGCCCAGTCGCTCCACCACCCAGCGGCGAATGCGCAACACCGGGATGAACACCCAAAACCAGTAGAGCATGAACAACCGGTCGAAGGCGCCGATCACGGTCTCCGACAGATCGCTCAGGTGCGCCAGCGTAACCAGCGTCGCCCAAAGGCCGCCGCCGATCAGCGTCCAGAGCAACAGACGGTAGAGCGATAGTTGCCGCCGTTCCTCCGGCAGTCTCGGCGAGGCCAACAGCAGCCAGGCCAGACTGGCCGGCACGCGCACCCCCACCCAGGCCAGAGCCAGGGTCATCAGAATGCCCAATCCCGGTTGCGGCACCCCGATCAGCCATAACAACAACAGCAGGGCGGCGGCTCCGCTCACTCCCAGCAGGTTGGCCCGGGCCATCAGCAACACGGTCTGGATCAATTGCCGCAGGAAACTGTCGCCGGGATGGTTGTCGCTGAGATAGCGCCAGGCCTGGCGCAGCCGGCGTCGAGCGCTCAGAACCCCCCAGAGCAGTACGCCCTCCAGCGCGGCCAGCGCCAGCCACTGCCACGGTGGCGCGTTCCACAGGGCCTTCAGGGTCGCTTCGACGCTCAAGCGGATTTGATGAAACAGGGTGGGAAATGCGCCGACCAGACTCTGACCGAGTTGTTGCCAGGCTTCGACCGTCGCCGGATACGGGCGGCGCGTCAACAAATCCTGGCGCAACCGCTGTTGATAATCCGCCTCCAACTGCACGGCGATGGTGCGAATTTGCAAAAGCTGATCCTGAGCTTGCCCCAGGCGTTGATTCATTTCCGCCAGCAACTGATTGACCAGTTCCAATTCTTCATCGCGCAAGCGCCGGTCGATGCCGGTCAGTTTGTCGCGCCGTTCGATCAGTTGGCGCTGTTGTTCATAAAGCGTCAGGCGCTGTTGCAACAGGGTTTCGTCGCGTTGCAGCTTGACCTGTAATTCCCCGGCCAGATCGAGACTTTGGCGCATTTGCTTGGGGCTGGCCGCGGTGTTCTGCAACACCTCGCGCATTCGC
The DNA here is from genome assembly GCA_039807355.1 of Candidatus Competibacteraceae bacterium. Classification (GTDB taxonomy): domain Bacteria; phylum Pseudomonadota; class Gammaproteobacteria; order Competibacterales; family Competibacteraceae; genus UBA2383. Next base: position 1,505 of record JBDHRB010000135.1, on the reverse strand, counting down.
GCTAAGGAAGCGGCGCTTTCCGCCAGTTGCCGGTCGAGATTGAGCAGATTGATCCGCCCGTCCAAGGTGCGCAACTCGGTTTCCAGACGCTGCCAAGCCGCCAGCGACAACAGATCGCGCTCCTGGGTCAAGCGCTGTTTCAGGGCGTTAGCCTGGTTTTGCAAATCGGACTGATCGGTTTGCAGCCGGGTGACCAATTCAGCCTGGTTGTCCAGCCGGGTGCGTTCCTGAATCTGTCGGTGGGCGCGCTCAACCTGTTCCTGCCATTGAATGGCCAGCTTGTAGCGCATCTGGGCCACCTCAATCTGATTGCGCAAGTTGGTCAGATTGAGGTTTTCCAGTTCCAGATCGGTGCGCAGTTGCGCCAGCCGCTGTTGAGTTTGTTGCAATTGCCCGGCGCGATCTGCAATGGCGTCCGCTGCATCAGTGGCCGGGTTTTTCAAGAGCTGTTCGCGGGCTTCGAGTTCGACAATGGTTTTGCGCAACTCGTTGATCCGGCTTTGGGCGTTATCCCGCTCGGTCAGCACGCTTTCCTGGCGCAGGCGCGCCGATTGCGCATCCACCTCGGCCTGCTCGACCAGCGCCTGGTTGATTTGCTCGGCTTGCAGGTTTTCCAGTTGCCGGGGCAAGGCGGCGAGTTGCGCTTGCAATTCCTGACGGGAACTGGCGATGGCTTCGCCTTCCTGTTGCAGCGCCTGACGCCGGGCAGTTTGCTGTTCGGCGATTCTGGCGGGATCGACCGGCGCGATCAGCGCGGCATCCGGTTGCGCGGCCAGCGCCAGCCATGAAATCCCCAGCCACAGCAGCAGCGCGAAGCCCAGGCGATGAACCGTCACAGCTTGTGCGTTTCCGGGGTGAAGCCGCGTTCGCGGTACTGCTTGAAGCGTTCCCGCGAGGCCGCCAAGACTTCCGGCTGCGCGTCCACCAGTTCGACTACCCGTTGATAACGCTCGAAACCGTCCGGCAGGGCGTCGGTGAAGTTGATCAGCACTTGCGCGGCAACCTCCGCCGGTGAAGCGGTGCCGATCAACACCGGCGAACCTTCCGCGCCGGTCAGCGGATAACGCTCGTGCGGCACGAAGCTGTCCTGGCGGAAGGTCCAGAGCAGATCGTCCAGCGCCGCCGCCCGCGCCTCGGAGGAGGCGACGATATAAACGCTATGGCCGAGACGATAGGCTTTATCCGCCAGCCGACAGGCCAGCAGCGCCCGGCTGTTGTCCCTGGCATCGGCCAGGACGTAGAAATCAATGCGCGGCTCGCTGCTCATCGCCCTGACCCGCTTCAGCCGCCCGATCCAGCAAATATTGGGTGAGCAGCGGCACCGGACGGCCGGTTGCGCCCTTGGCCTTGCCAGTTTTCCAGGCGGTGCCGGCGATGTCCAGATGCGCCCAATGGAATTTTTTGGCAAAGCGCGCCAGGAAGCAGGCGCCGATAATCGCGCCGCCATCGCGGTTCCCGGCAACGTTAGCCAAGTCGGCGAAATTACTGTCCAGCGCCTCCTGGTA
>JBDHRB010000134.1:0-6469 GCA_039807355.1 Candidatus Competibacteraceae bacterium | reverse complement strand
AGCCGGAAACGCCCTTTGCGGTGGTGCTGTCGGACATGCGCATGCCGGGCATGGACGGCGTGGCGCTGCTCAGTCAGGTGCGCCGGCGAGCGCCCGACACCGTGCGCATGTTGCTCACCGGCCAGGCTGATCTGCCCTCGGCCATCGCCGCGGTGAACGAAGGGCAAGTGTTCCGCTTTCTGACCAACCCCTGCCCGCCGCCGGTGCTGCTCCAGGCGTTTGAAGCCGGCGCTACTCAATATCGGCTGCTCACCGCCGAACGGGTGCTGCTCGAGCAAACCCTGCGCGGGGTGATTCAAACCTTGACCGACATGCTGTCCCTGACCCACCCGCTGGCCTTCGGTCGCGCCAATCGTCTGAAACGCCACGCGCTGGATTTGGCCCGGCAGATCGGCATCGACAAAGACTTGTGGCAACTGGAAGTGGCGGCAATGTTGTCGCAAATCGGCTGCATCATCCTGCCGAACGACACGCTGGAGAAGCTGTACAAAGGCGGGGTTCCCAGCGAGAAAGAACGGGCGATGGTCGAGCGCCTGCCGGCGGTGACCGAACAACTGCTCGGCAGCATTCCCCGGCTGGAGCCGGTGCTGGCGCTGCTGAAAAATCAGGAAAAACCCTATCAGTTCAATCCAGCGGCGCTGAATGTCGCCCAAACTGGCGGGGCGATTCTGAAAATCGCCAGCGACTTCGACGCGCTAATCAACCAGGGCGCTTCCGGGGCGCTCGCCCTGGAAACCTTGCAAGGGCGGCGCGGGCGCTACGATCCGACCTTGCTCAACGCCTTTATCACGATTCGCAGCGCCGGCGGCGCAACCCGGCAAATCAAGGAAGTTCCGATCCTGGCGCTGCAACCGGGCATGACGTTCGCGGAGGATGTACGCACCCGCAGCGGCGCGTTGCTGGTCACACGCGGGCATGAGGTCACCTCCAGTCTGATCGAGCGCATCTATAATTTACAGGATGCGCTCTCCTCCAACGTGGTGAAAATGGTTGTCACCGAAGAGTCCGCTGAGTAACCGCCCGCCCCGGACCAGACTGGTCGAGCGCCTCAGACCGTGCGTAATGCGCTTCGCCTTCAAGCCGCCTTGAGGTTGAAAATGCCCTTCGGATTCCCCCGGCTTTGCGCCCTGCTGATCGCGCTCACGCTCCTGCTGGCCGGCTGCGATTCCACCGGCGATGCGCCGGTAACGGTGAAATTCTGGGCGATGGGTCAGGAAGGCGAACAGGTGCAGGCGCTGCTGGCGGAATTTGAGCGCCGCCATCCCGACATTCGGGTGCGGGTGCAGCAAATCCCCTGGAGCGCCGCGCATGAAAAGCTGCTCACCGCCTATGCCGGCGACGCCCTGCCCGATGTTTTTCAGCTTGGCAACACCTGGATTGCCGAATTTGTCGCGCTGCGCGCCATTGAACCGCTCGACGCCCGGTTGCGCGGCTGGCCGCCCGCCGCCCGCAATGACTATTTTCCTGGGGCGCTGGCCGCCAGTCGGCTGGACGGGCAAACCTGGGCCTTGCCCTGGTATGTGGACACCCGGTTGTTGTTCTATCGTCAAGACTTGCTGGCCGCGGTTGGTTTCAACGAAGCGCCGACCACCTGGGAAGACTGGCTGCAAGCCATGGCCCGGCTGAAAACCCTGGATGACGCCGAGCGCTACGCCATTTTCCTGCCGATCAACGAATGGCAGTTGCCGGTGATTCTCGCCCTGCAACGCGGCGCAACCCTGCTGCGCGAGCGCAATCAATACGGCGACTTTGAGCATCCGCATTTCCGCGAGGCGCTGGTTTTTTATTTGAGCCTGTTTGAACAGGGCCTGGCTGCGCCGGTCGGCCACACCCAGGTCGCCAATCTTTATCAGGAATTTGCCAACGGCGCGTTCGCCGCCTACATCAGCGGGCCGTGGAACATCGGCGAATTGCAGCGGCGCTTGCCGGCAACCTTGCAATCGGCATGGAAGACCGCGCCGTTGCCGGATTTTGCCCCTCCCACCGGCGCATCGGGTCAGGCTGCGCCGGTCGGCGTATCCCTGGCCGGCGGAGCGAGTCTCGCCCTGAGTCGCGCTTCGCCGCACCAGGACGCGGCCTGGAAACTGCTGGAATTTCTGGCCGAGCCGGAACAACAGGCGCGGTTTTATCAACTCACCGGCGATCTGCCGGCGCGGACCTCGGCCTGGCGGGCACCGGCTCTGGCGGAGAATCCGCACGCCCAGGCGTTCTGGCGGCAGTTGCAACGCGCCCAGCCCACTCCGCCGATTCCCGAATGGGAGCGGATCGCCCAGCGCATCGCCTATTACGCCGAGCTGGCGGCGCGTCAACAACTGAGCGTCGATGCGGCGCTGGCGGCGCTGAATGCGGATACGGAGCGCATTCTGGAAAAGCGCCGCTGGCTGCTGGCGCGAGAGGCGGCGCAATGAGCGGTCTGGAACGCCGCACCGCGTTCAGCGCCTGGGTATTTCTGGCCCCGGCGCTGCTCTTGATTAGCGCCTTCTTCTTCCTGCCGGTGTTGGCGGCGTTGTTGCTCAGTTTCACCGACTTCGACATTTACGCGCTGGGCGATCTGGGGCGGCTGCGCTTCATCGGATTCGACAATTATCAACGCCTGCTGCACAGCCCGCTGTTCTGGACGGCGCTGGGCAATACCGGCTATTTCGTGGCGGTCGGCGGGCCGTTATCGGTGGCGGTCTCGCTGGGCGCGGCGCTGCTGGTCAACGCCCGGCTGACCCGCTATCCCGGCCTGTTTCGCACTGCGTTCTTTCTGCCGGTGGTCACTACCCTGGTCGCAGTGGCGGTGGTCTGGCGCTATCTCTACCATCCGCGCTACGGACTGCTGAATTACGCCCTGGGCCTGTTGGGCATTCCACCCATCGACTGGCTGGGCGATCCGGACTGGGCGATGCCGGCGATCATTCTCATGGCGGTGTGGAAGAATTTCGGCTTCAACATGATCATTTTTATCGCCGGATTGCAGAATATCCCGACCCCGCTCTACGAGGCGGCGCGTCTGGACGGCGCAGGGGTCTGGGCGCAATTCCGCCACATCACCCTGCCCTTGCTGGGGCCGACCTTTCTGTTCGTGGCGCTGATGACCCTGATCGGCTATTGCCAGGTGTTCGCCGAACCGTATGTGATGACCCAGGGCGGGCCGGTCAACCGCACGTTGAGCATCGTATTGCTGATGTACGAAGAAGGCTTCCGCTGGTGGAACATGGGCTACGCTTCCGCACTGGCGTTTATCCTGTTTGCGCTGATTCTCGCCGGATCGCTGCTGCAACTCCGAATGCGCCGGAGCGCGCCGCCATGAAGCGGATCACCGGGCTGGTCGCGGCGCTGCTGCATACCCTGCTGATCCTCGGCGCATTGCTGACCCTGGCCCCGCTGGCCTGGATGATCGCCGCCTCGTTGATGCCGCCCGGCGAGGCCAATCAAATGCCGCCGCGTCTGTGGCCGAGCGCAGTCACCTTTGAGCATTATGCGGCGCTGTTCACCCGGCTGGACCTGGCCGGTGCTGCGCTGAACAGCGCCTTGTTGGCCGGGACAGTGACGGTGCTTTCGCTGTTCATCAATTCCATGGCCGGCTATGCCTTCGCCAAATTCCGCTTTCGCGGGCGCGACCGCCTGTTTCGCAGCTTGCTGGCGGCGCTGGCCATTCCCGCCCAGGCGGCGATGCTGCCGCTGTTTCTCCTGCTCAAGCAATTCGGACTGATCAATACCTACGGCGGCGTGATTATTCCCGGCCTGGCCAGCATTTTCGGCATTTTCCTGATTCGCCAATATCTGCTGGCGATTCCCGACAGCCTGCTCGATGCGGCGCGCATGGATGGGGCCAGCGAGTGGCGCATCTACTGGTCGCTGGTGTTGCCGTTATGCCGACCGATTTTAGTCACCCTGGCGCTGTTCACCTTCATGGGCGCGTGGAATGATTTTATGTGGCCGCTGATCATCCTGACCGACAGCTCGCGGCACACCCTGCCGGTGGCGCTGGCCAATCTGCTCGGCGAACATGTGCAGGATACCGAATTGATGATGGCCGGTTCGGTGCTGACCGTGCTGCCGGTGATGCTGCTGTTCGCCGCGTTGCAAAAGTACTATATCGCCGGCATCCTGCTGGGCGGGATGAAGGGTTGAGCGCATCCACCGTTCAACTCGCGCTGACGGCGCACTCCCGCTTGATTGATCGAACTCACTGAGCCGCCCATGACCCTTGCCCATCGCCCATTCCTCTTCCTCCTTGTCACGGTCTTCCTGCTCATGTCGCCTTCGCCCTCGCCAGCAGCGCCGCCCGCAACGGCTCCCGGCAAAATCATCCTGCTCGATGATTTTGAAAACCTCAGCGGCTGGAGCGCCATGGCCTCGCCGGGCGCTCGGCTGGAAATCGCTCAGGATATTGGCCGCGATGGCCGCCGCGCCATGCGTCTGGATTTCGAGTTCCGCGAAGGAGCGAGTTTCGTCATCGCCCGCAAAACCTTTCGCCAGCGTCTGCCGGAAAACTTTGTGTTCCGCTACGCCATTCGCGGCGAAGCGCCGCGCAGCGATGTCGAATTTAAGCTGGTCGATCCCCGGCAGAATGTCTGGTGGAGCAAGCGGCGCGACCAGGAGTTTCCCGCCGACTGGCAACCGGTCATGGTGAAAAAACGCCATTTGCAACTGGCCTGGGGTCCCGGCGGGGTTTTGGAGCAGGCGCTGGACATCGAATTCGCCCTGTCGGCCAGCGCCCTGGGCAAAGGTTCAGTATGGATCGACGAGTTGACCCTGGAAGAACGCCCGCCGCTGGAAACGGCAACTTTCCACCCGCTGGCCACCGCCTCCACCGAGGTTCCCGGTCATCCGCCGGCGGCGGCGCTGAACACCGCGCCGGACACTTCCTGGCGCAGCGGCGAACTGGCCGAGGATCAATGGCTGTTGCTCGACTTTCTCCATCCCCGCGAATACGGCGGCCTGATTATCGACTGGGAGCGCGATGACTACGCGATTGACTATCAGGTGCAAGGCTCCGACGACGGCGAGCATTGGCAAACCCTGTACACGGTCAGCGGCGGCAACGGCCAGCGCGACTATCTCTACCTGCACGACGCCGAATCGCGCTATGTACGGCTGAATTTGCAGCACAGCAGTCGGGGGCGCGGTTACGCGATTCGCTACATCGCCATTCAGCCTTACGAATTCTCCGCATCGCCGAATCGCTTTTTTGAAACGATTGCCCGCTCCGCCCGGCGCGGCCTGTATCCGCGCTATTTTCAGGGCGAACAAAGTTACTGGACGGTGGTGGGCGTTCCCGGCGACAGCCAGGAAGCGTTGCTCAATGAAGATGGCGCGCTGGAAGTCGGCAAGGGCAGCTTCACTATCGAGCCGTTCCTGTTCACCGATGGCCGGCTGATCACCTGGGCCGATGTCGAGCCGGCGCAGGACCTGGCCGACGGTTATCTGCCGATTCCCACCGTGCGCTGGGAACAGGAGCATTTCTGGTTCGCCGTGACCGCGTTCGCCGCCGGCAAGCCGGGCGAATCGGCGCTGTACGCCCGCTACCGGGTGGAAAATCTGAGTACGGAAACCCGGCATATCGCCCTGTTTCTCGCGGTGCGCCCGTTCCAGGTCAACCCGCCCTGGCAAGGCTTGAACAGCGCCACCGGCGTATCGCCGATCCGTCAACTGCGCTATGTGGAGCGGCGCATTCGCGTCGAACCCGCTGGCAAACAGATCGCGGTGTTGACCACTCCCGACCGCTTCCGCGCCGCCGCCTTCGATCAGGGCGGGCTGACCGATGATCTGCCCGAAGGCCGCTTGCCGGAGTATGAAGAGGTGGAACAAGACCGCTTCGGCTACGCCGCCGGGGCGCTGGAATACGGCTGGGATTTGCGCCCCGGCGAGGCCCGCGAGGTCTATCTGCGCATTCCCTTTCATGCTGCCGGGAATGACGCGCCGATTTTGCCGGACGCCGACGGCGCAGCCCAGGTTAATCAACTGCTGGAACAGTCCCGGCGCGACTGGGCGGCGCGGCTGGATCGGGTCGGTCTGGAATTGCCGGCGGAGGCCCAGCGACTGGCCAACAGCATCAAAAGCAATCTGGCCTACATTCTCATCAACCGCAACGGCCCGGCCATTCAGCCCGGCGCCCGCGCCTACGCCCGCTCGTGGATTCGTGACGGCGCGCTGACCTCCTCGGCGTTACTCAGCATGGGCTACACCGAAGAGGCCCGGCAGTTCCTGCAATGGTACGCGCCCTTCCAGTTTGCCGACGGCAAGGTGCCCTGCTGCGTGGACGGACGCGGCGCCGATCCGACCGCCGAGCATGACAGCCACGGCCAGTTGATCTACGCCGCCATGGAGTATTACCGCTACACCCGCGATGTCGGCTTCCTGCGCGAGATGTGGCCCTACGTCCTCAAGGCGGTTGGCTATATCGACGCCCTGCGCGAGCAACGCTCCAACGGCAAATATCGCGACGATCCAGACTATCGGGCCTATCGCGGCCTGGTCC
>JBDHRB010000133.1:0-6516 GCA_039807355.1 Candidatus Competibacteraceae bacterium | reverse complement strand
ATTTCGTCCGGGGTGGGCAGGACATCCTGGGCGGCGACATTCAAGTTATACAGATTTTGCATGGGCGTAAGGTCGATGGTCTTTAATGAATAAGGAACGGTGTCTGAAGTTCCGGCTTTTAGCCCAGCCAGCGTCAACCCGTCAAGCCGGATCCGCCGGTGCGGCGCAATTTCCCAGGAAACCCTATGAATAGACTCGCCATTGAACCGGGAGCCTTGCGCAATATGTTGTTGGTCTGCGCGGCGCTGGTGGTGATCCTGACCGGCATTCAGGCGGCCAGCGCCATTCTGGTGCCCTTTTTACTGTCGATGTTCATCGCCATCGTCTGCAATCCGTTGATTCATTGGCTGATGCGCCGGCGCTTGCCGCACTGGGCCGCCCTATCGGCGGTGTTGATGCTGATTATTCTGCTGGGCTTGCTGCTGGCCGGGTTAATCGGACGCTCGCTCACCGATCTGACCCGCCTGCAACCGGAATATCGGCAGCAACTCGGCGGCCAGATCGGCTGGATTGTCGAAAAACTGGCGGCCTTTAACATCCATTTGGATCGTCAGCAATTAATGGAGTCGCTCAACCCCAACGCGCTGATGTCGATGACCATCCGCTTGTTGAGCGGTCTGGGCGGGGTGATGGGCAACCTGTTTCTGATCCTGTTGACCGTGACTTTCATGCTGCTGGAAGCGTCGTCGATTTCCGTGAAGATTCACCTGGCGCTGCATGATCCTGAGATGAAGCTGCGGCAAATCGACCAGTTCCTCGCCGCGGTCAACCGCTATCTGGCGATCAAGACCCTGATCAGCCTGGGCACCGGGCTGGCGGTGGGGATTCTGCTGTGGGCGCTGGATGTGCGCTATTTCGTGTTATGGAGCGTGGTGGCGTTCCTGCTCAACTACATTCCCAACATCGGCTCGATCATTGCCGCCTTGCCGGTGATTGCCCAGGTGATCGTGTTTCAAGGGCCGATGACCGCGTTGCTGGTCACAACGGGCTATCTGGTCATCAACACCATCACCGGGAGCGTGATTGAGCCGCGCTGGATGGGGCGCGATCTTGGTTTGTCCACTTTGGTGGTATTTCTGTCGCTGATTTTCTGGGGCTGGCTGCTGGGTACGGTCGGCATGTTGCTGTCGGTGCCGCTGACCATGATCGTCAAAATCGCCCTCGAATCGACTGAGGAAGGCCGCTGGCTAGCGGTGTTACTGGGGCCAGCCCAGGAATTGGAACGGGAACTGGAGAGTCCGGCCGCGAAACCGCCGGGCGGTTAGCGCAGACTGATGATCGGCCAGCCCTGTTCTCGCGCATGAGCGGCCAGGGTCGGATCAGGATCAACGGCGACCGGGCGGGTTACCCGGTTGAGCAGGGGCAGATCGTTGTGCGAGTCGCTGTAAAACCAACTGTCGCTCAGATCAAGACCTTGATCGGCCAGCCACTGGTTGAGGCGTTGCACCTTGCCTTGTTGAAAACAGGGAATGCCGACGGTGCGTCCGGTATAGCGGCCATCAACCAGTTCCGGTTCAGTAGCCAGCAGGTGCGCAACACCGAGTCGTTCGGCAATCGGCGCAGTGATGAAACGATTGGTCGCGGTAATAATCACCAGCCTATCGCCCGCTGCCCGATGCTGATTGAGCAATTCCACCGCTTTAGGCAGCAGGATCGGTTGAATTTTCTCGGCGATAAATTGTTCGCGCCACGCCTGGAGTTCCGCCAGCGGACGCCCGGTCAATGGCCGCAGCATAAACGACTGGTATTCATCAATGTCCAGGGTCCCGGCCTCGTAGGCTTCATAGAACCGCTGGTTTTCCTGGGCGTAATGCGCCCCGTCAACCCGGCCCTGTTCGACCAGAAACTGGCCCCACAGATAATCGCTGTCGCCGCCGAGCAAAGTGTTGTCCAGATCGAAAATGGCCAGACTCATGAGATTTGCGCCGCAATGCTGTAGTAAGTAGAGGGGTCGCTGGGATCAATGCCGTGTTCCCGGAGTTTCTTGCGCAAGGTGCCGCGATTGATGCCGAGCAGTTCAGCCGCCTGGGTTTGATTGCCCTGGGTGCGCTGCATGACGATCTCCAACAGGGGCAGTTCGACTTCGCGCAGCACCAGATCGTAGAGATGATTGGGTTGCTGGTCGCCGAGGTTGTGAAAGTAGATACACAGAGCCTCGTAGACGTGGTGGCCCAACGGGGTCGCGGGCAGCAGATCATCTGGAGATGCAGGGGGGCGTTGATTCATCCGGCGTCTCCGTGAAAGACTCCGGCCTGGCGGCCAGACCGGGAGTGCGGACGGCGCGACAACGCCCCTGGCGGGGATTCGCAAAGCGCCGTTTTGTTCAGTAGCATCACCACTGTCTCCTGTTAAGACGAACCGCTGGGCCGGCGGGATGAGAGGGCTGCGGGAAGGCAGTAAAACCCTGGGGCATTTTCGATGGGGGCTTGGCGAAAAACCAGCCTTGACGTTTCCGCGCCATCCTCGTTGAAACAGCAAACCCGGATGGCGAAATCACCGATCCCCGGCCTTTCGGCAGGAGCGCAGTCCAGGAAAAAAGGGCACTTATGATAGCGAAATTTTTGTGGATTTTCCCGGTGGCGATAGAAGCGGCGGTGCGCTATCGTTCGCCCCGATTTTCTTCAATGGGCTGTGTATCGCTATGACTCTGGAACCGATGCTGTTGGCGGTTGAAATCAGCGCAATTATTGTGTTCGCCATTTCCGGCCTGATCGAGGCGGCGCGCAAACGCATGGATGTGGTCGGGGTGTTCAGCGTGGCCTTTGTCACCGCATTCGGCGGCGGCACCCTGCGCGATGTGTTGCTGGAGCGTCGTCCGCTGTTCTGGGTGCAACACCAAGAATATGTCTGGCTGGTGCTGGCGCTGACGTTGATTGGACTGCCGTTGCTGCGGGTGTTTCGCCATTACTGGGTAGATCGGGCCTTGCAAGTGACCGACGCGCTGGGTTTGGGATTATTCGCGGTTTCCGGGGCGTCGCTGGCGCTGGCGGCGGGGATGCCCTGGATCGTGGTGGCGCTGATCGGGGTGACGACCGGGGTATTTGGCGGGGTGCTACGCGATGTGCTGTGTAATGAAATTCCGCTGGTGTTCCACGATCACCGACCGTATGCGCTCTGCGCTTTCTGCGGCTGCTGGGCCTTTATCGCCCTGGAAGCCGTCGGGAGCGCCGCCTGGCTGTCCTTGCCGGTAGGCGCTGGCGTCGCAGCGGGATTGCGTCTGCTGGCGCTGGCGCTGAACTGGCGCATTCCCCAGTGGCCGCGTGCGGATGCCGGGTAAGCGCCATTAGCGGCTTTAATCGGCGAGTTTGCGCACCCCGTCCAGCAACACCCAGTCCTCGCGGAGGCGCGGTGCGCTGAAGGTGAATGCTTTGGCGAACGCCGCCTGCACCGCATCGGCGTGGGATTCGAGAATCCCTGACAATACCAAGCGCCCTCCCGGCTTGACCCGCCGGGTAAACTCCGCCGCCAGGCGCACCAGCACGCCGGCAAGGATATTGGCGATCAACACATCAACGGTCAGCGCCTCCGGCAATCCTGCCGGCGACACCAGTTCAAGGCGATCCTCCACCTGGTTTTCCGCAGCATTGTCATCGCTGGCCAATAGCGCCTGCGGATCAATGTCCACTGCCCAAACCCGGCGTGCGCCGAGTTTGGCCGCAGCAATAGCCAGAATCCCCGAACCACAGCCGTAATCCAGCACGGTTTGACCAGCCAAATCCGCCGCGTCCAGCCATTCCAGACACAGCGCGGTGGTCGGATGAGTGCCGGTGCCGAAGGCCAGACCAGGATCAAGGCGGATGTTGACCGCCTCCGGCTGCGGCGGGGTTTGCGCGGTCGGGCAAATCCACAACCGTTGACCAAAGCGCATCGGATGAAAATGTTCCATCCAGGCTCGCACCCAGTCGCGTTCTTCCAGTTCGACCCAGGCGCATTCCGGCAGGATCGGCGCATGAAGCACCCGCTGCAACTGACGTTTCACCACTTCAATGTCGGTTTGCGCATCGAACAGGCCGGTGACACAGGTTTGCGTCCATAACGGCGTCTCGCCCGGCCCCGGCTCCAACAGCGGTTGATCGCCGGCATCCTGCAAGGTCACCGCCAGCGCGCCGACCTGCAACAGCGCGTCTTCCAGTTGCTCAACAGTGTGGTCAATCGCCTGAAGGCTGAGTTGCAGCCAGGGCGCGGTGGCGTCGTTGCTCATGATTTTGTCTACACAAAGCGCGGAAAAGTGGGTTAAGAATCGGTTTAGGGTGCTGATGGCGGTGAGCGCATTTTTCCCAGTACGGTTGATCAGACCACTGTTTGCTAAGGCAGAACACAATCAACTTGCTTTGTCGCAAGGCTTTTCGCTCAAGATCGCCATGCTTGCGGAATTGATCGGCGGACAGAATAAACCAGTTGCTTTCCTGACCGAGCGCCTGAATCCAAGTCATATAGCCATCCGATCTGAGTTGTGGAAATGAACAAAATCCCCCCGCTGCTAACGCAGCTCCCCCCTTTGAAAAAGGGGGGTCAGGGGGGATTTCGTCATTAGATGGAAACCACAACTCGTCGAGGAGCGCTATATCTGCGGTCTCTGGTGGAAACTTCTCGCGCAAGGCGATGACCTGTTCCAGATCGGGGAACTGGCTGGCGGAAAGTACGCCCAGCGCCTTAGCCAATGCGGGCGGCAGGTTGTTATCAACCAAGCACTTCAAGCCGCTAACCGTTGTCGATTAAGTTGTTCTTCGTAAAGAATCGCTGCTTCAACATCGGGGATTGGCGCTTCATAAATCGCCGCTACCCGCCGGCTGTCTTGCTCCACCCGATAAGCCGCGAACAATGTTTCCGTAGGCACCCCAGATTTGGTCAGGATCGGCTTGCCAAAGTTGCGGGCCGGGTCCAGCACGATGCGCCGTATGCGATCCACTGGAAACCAGCGTTGTGCGCTGCCCTGGGCGTCATACTCGATACCCGCCCGCAACGAAGGACGCATCACTTTTTCAAAGACGTACTGCTTGCGCACCATGTCCAGCAGCCGGGTATCTTCAGTTTCATCGGTCTGCGCCAGGATTTCTGCAAACACAGTGCGGCCATCAGTCAGAAATCGTTGGCATGTCAACGGATAGGGTCGTTTGAAGTACTCGCGGGCATGTTGACAGGCGAGGCGGATCGTGGGCAGACCGACGCCATATTGGCGAAAGGCATGAACGACCCGCACTTCCAGAAGATCGTGGAACCCCAGCGCCTGTGGCAACAGGCTATTGTTCAATTCAGATGTCCACAGGGGCGGATAGGTCTGGTGGCCAGCCCGATACCCGCGCAACCAGCGACGAACCTGCGACGCCGGAATTTGGGTGAAGACGGCGATTTCACTAATCGTGTAAAGCCCTGTGCCGATCATCTATCGTTCCTGACGTAGTGCTGCTCATCAGTATAGCGCCGTTGAGGCTGGACGGCGCTGGCGTCTGTACGCTGGGTGCCGCCACGAGATACAACTTTTCTGCAAAAGCGCGGGCGGCGAAAGATAGTCTGCCAACGTCGGTGATTTCCCCTTTTTTATGTATGGCAGCAGCATTACAGCACGATTGTCAGAAAATCTTACACTGCTAAAATTTTATCAACTTACTAATAATTAACTTATTATTTTTAGAACGATAGCACTCATATCAGTGCTTGTCAGAAAATTTTACACTACTTATTTTTATTAAATAATTGATATTATTATCATATATAATTTTTTCATTGCTTTCAATCCAGAATTGGGCGGCAAAACCGTCAGAAAATTTTACAGTCAAGATAAGCTGATTAGCGTCATAAAATTATAAGTCAATGATTAATATTTAATTTCTTTATTTGGTTTTTTTTGCATACAAAAACAGCGGAAATCCAAACCTAACCAAGGAAAACCGCTATGAAAACTGCTTTTAACTTCAAAAAGCTGATCGCCAGCACTGCTCTAATCACCGCCGCGATGGGGGTGTCTTTATCGGCTAAGGCGGGTCTTTATTCCGAAGTTGCTGTCATTCTCCGCAGTAGGTGTGAAATACTTTTGGAAAGCTGTTTTGAAAATTATCCAGGTTCAAGTGCTCTTGGCTCTAGCGTTCGTTTTGCTAGTGACTCACTTGGAAACCTAATAGATACTGGAAGTTACTCCCGAGACTTTTCTGGCGTAAATTCAAGCGGTGAATCGGCTATAACCAATTTTAGCGCTCAATCTTCTGCCCAAGCTACTTATGGTAGTCTTAAGACTTACGCAACAGGTATATTGAGCAACGTTATTGCCCTTAACGATAACAATACTCCATATATTGACACATACGGTAATATCAATGAGGAAGGTATGCCTTCTTGGTACGCTGCATGGTCATCAGCCTATTTTTCCGATACGCTAACTATTTCATCTTTAGCTAACGTAGCATATGTTCAACTACAATTAGCATTGACTGGTGAAGTCAGTTCGACAGATGGCGTGAGTGCGTATATCGGTCTGTCGCAACGAAATATCGACACCCCTATTAACAGCTATGAGCCATA
>JBDHRB010000132.1:0-6518 GCA_039807355.1 Candidatus Competibacteraceae bacterium | reverse complement strand
TACCTCCCAGAAATCATCGCTGGCGACAAGCGCATTTTGCTGATCGACGGCCAGCCGGTTCCCTATGCCTTGGCGCGGATTCCCCAAAACGGCGAAACCCGGGCCAATCTGGCTGCGGGCGGACGCGGCCAAGGTCAAGCGTTGAATCCGCGTGATCGCTGGATTTGCGAACAGGTCGCGCCAACCTTGCGCGCAATGGGCCTGTTGTTCGTCGGGCTGGACGTGATCGGTGATTATCTGACCGAAATCAATGTCACCAGCCCGACCTGCGCCAGGGAACTGGATGCCCAATTTGGATTGAATATCGGCGATGAGCTGATGACGGCGATAGCCCAACGCTTGCAACGCTGATCGGGCGACGCGGATGACGGCGTGGCGCAGCGACTCCGATCAAGGCCGGCTGGCGCTGGCGCTGGCGCTGGCGTTCGGCTTGCACGCTGCGCTGTTGCTGAACGTTCCGCTGGATTGGCGACATCCATTCTCACCGCCCGCGCCAACGCCGTTTGAGACGCGGCTGATCCAGCCAGCGCCAGCGTTACTGACGCCGCCGACCGCGCCAGCGCCGCTGGAATGGCTGCCGCTCACCCCGCCGCCCTCGTCGAAGACGACAGCGTTGGCGTCCGCGCCTACCCCGCCGCCGGTCGCTAAACCCGCGCCGCCCAAAATCGCCAAGTCCGTTGAAAAACCTCAACCGGTCGCTAAACCCGCACCGCCCAAAATCGCCAAGTCCGTTGAAAAACCTCAACCGGTTGCTAAACCCGCACCGCCCAAAGTCGCCAAGTCCGCTGAAAAACCTCAACCGGTTGCTAAACCCGCGCCGCCCAAAATCGCCAAGTCCGTTGAAAAGCCTCAACCGGTCGCTAAACCTGCACCGCCCAAAATTGCTAAAACCAGCGAAAAATCCTCAGCGGTCGCTAAAGCTGGGCCGCCGGTTCAGCGCCCGTCTGGCGGTCGCGGTCTGGACAGCGCCGCCCTGCTCGGCCAAGTCGCCGATTTGGAAACTGAACAGCGTCGCCCAACGCAAGCGGCAGGCGGGCGTGTTCGCCGGGTCAGCCCGACCGATACCGGCTCCGCCGCCGGGTTTTACGCCGCTGATTGGGCGCGCAAAGTAACGCGGGTGGGAGAAATGAATTTTCCAGATGCCGCCCGACGCTTAAACACCAGCGCCGGGCCGTCGTTGGAAGTCGCCATCGCCGCCGACGGCGGTTTGCGCGAGGTGAGAATTGCGCGTTCTTCCGGCTACGCCGAACTGGATGAGGCGGCCCGGCGCATCGTCAAACTGGCGGCACCGTTTCCGCCATTTCCGCCCGAACTGCGCCGGGATGTTGATTTACTGCGCATTGCAGCGCCGTGGCGTTTTGATCCGGGCGGACGGATCCGGGCGCGTTGAACAGCGGCTATTGCAACGGACGAATCCCTACCGCCCGGCGCAATTCTTGTAAAAACGGCGCGCTGTACTCGCGGGCGCGGGCCGCACCGCGTTTGAGGATGGATTCAATATGATCCGGCGCTTTCAACAATTCGTGATAACGCTGGCGCGGCTCGCTTAACCGAACGTTCAGATATTCAAACAGCAGTTGTTTCATTTCGCCCCAAGCGATGCCCTCGGCGTAACGAACCCGCAACGCCGCGCTTTCTTCAGCGGTCGCAAACGCCTGATAAATCTGGAATAGCGTGCAGGTCTCCGGGTCTTTCGGCGCTTCCGGCGGCAGCGAATTGGTCTTGATGCGCATAATCAGCTTGCGCAGCGCCTTTTCCGGCTCGAACAGCGGAATGGTGTTGCCGTAGCTCTTGCTCATCTTGCGCCCGTCCAGCCCGACCAGCACCGCCGCCCGTTCATCCACTACCGCTTCCGGCAAGGGAAAATGCTCGCCATACAGATAGTTAAAGCGGGCGGCGATGTCGCGGGCCATTTCCAGATGCTGAGTCTGATCTTTGCCGACCGGCACCTTGTTGGCCTTGAACATCAAGATGTCCGCCGCCATCAGGATCGGGTAACAGAACAGGCCCATGGTCACACCCTTATCCGGGTCCTTGTCGGGATCAGCCAGATTCTCGGCGACCGCCGCCTTGTAAGCGTGAGCGCGGTTCATCAAGCCCTTGGCGGTGACGCAGGTCAACATCCAGGTCAGCTCCAGGATTTCCGGGATGTCGGTCTGCGCGTAGAAAATGACGTTTTCGACATCCAGGCCGAGCGCCAGCCAGGTCGCGGCGACTTCCAGGCGTGAGCGATGCACCAGCGCCGGGTCCTGGCATTTGACCAGCGCGTGATAGTCCGCGAGAAAATAGAAGGATTGCACGTCCTTGCGCCGGCTGGCCTCAATGGCGGGCAAAATCGCCCCGACATAATTGCCCAGATGCGGAGTTCCAGTCGTGGTAATGCCGGTCAGAGTAATTTCCATGAGTGGCGACAATCAGTTGAATAGCGAAATTCAGAAGAAAAACAGAGTCATGATGAAATGCCGGATACTGTTAACCAGCGGCATCAGCACGTTGAACAGTCCCAGCGCCATCAGCGCCACCAAGATGATCAAACCATAAGGTTCCATCTGCGCCATGGCCTCGCCATAACGGTCCGGCAAAACTCCCGCCAGCACCCGCGAGCCGTCCAGCGGCGGAATCGGCGCCAGATTGAGTACGCCAAGCATGACGTTGACGTTGACGCCGGCCCCGCCCATCCACAGTAGCGGTTGGCCCAGCCAGATCCAATCCGCTTGCAGATGGTAGCCAATCGCCATGGTCAATCCCCAGCCCAGCGCCATGATGAAGTTGGCGCCCGGCCCGGCCAGCGCCACAAAAGCCATGTCGCGCTTCGGCTGGCGCAGGCGGTGATAGTTGACCGGCACCGGCTTGGCCCAGCCGAAAATAAAGCCGCCGAATATCGCCAGCAGCGCCGGCACCACGACCGTGCCAATCGGATCAATATGCCGCAGCGGATTGAGGCTGAGTCGGCCCTGGGCTTTGGCGGTCGGGTCGCCGCAACGCAGCGCCACCCAGCCGTGGGCGACTTCGTGCAGGGTGATCGCCAGCAACAAAGGCGGGGCTAATACGATGAGCAGTTGAATCGGATTGAGTTCTTGCATCGGGCGATTATACGCGGCGCATTGGGCAAGTGGTTAGAGAAACGGCTCGGCGTCGCCCAACCCCTGACGCAGCAACTGCGGGGCCTCGCCGGTCAGATCAAGCACCGTGGTCGGCTCGTGCTGGCCGGAGCCGCCGTCGATGATTAAATCCACCTCATGACGCAGCCGCTCCTCAATCTCTTCTACCTCGGACAACGGCCAGTCGTCGCCGGGCAAAATCAGCGTGCTGCTCATAATCGGTTCGCCCAACTCGGCCAGCAGGGCGCGGACGATGATGTGGTCAGGCACGCGGATGCCGATGGTTTTGCGCCGGGGATGCTGCAACCGACGCGGCACCTCGTGGGTCGCCTGTAAAATGAAGGTGAACGGCCCCGGCGTGGCGGCCTTGAGCAGCCGATAGCGCGGGTTGTCCACCTTGGCGTAGGTGGCGATTTCCGCAAGATCGCGGCAAACCAGGGTAAAGTTATGGTGGCGGTCGGTCTGGCGGATGTGACGAATGCGCTCCGCCGCCGCCTTGTCGCCCAACTGGCAACCCAGCGCATAACTGGAATCGGTGGGATAAACGATCACCGCCCCGGCGCGCAGCCGCTCAACCGCCTGAGTCACCAGGCGCGGTTGCGGGTTGGCGGGATGGATTTGTAATAGGTGGCTCATGACCTGTAATATTCCTGCTTTGCGCCTCATCATTCGGGGCGGCAACTTGCCAGCCTGGCGTCGTTCGGTCAAGACAGCGCCGGCCCGCTGACTGAATCCCGCCCGCCCGTCCACCGTTCATGGAATGTCTGACTCGCGTGAAACTGCTGTTCGATTTTCTGCCGATCCTGCTGTTTTTCCTGGCTTACAAGCTGACGGACATTTACGTCGCCACCGGGGTGCTGATCGTGGTGACCCTGGCGCAAACCGGCTGGCTTTGGCTACGCCAGCGCCGGGTGGAAAAATTGCCGCTGATCACCGCCGGCCTGGTGCTGATTCTCGGCGGCGCTACCCTGCTGTTTCAAGACCCGGCGTTCGTCAAATGGAAACCGACTGTAGTCAACTGGCTGTTCGCCGCAGCGTTCGTCGGCAGCCTCTTCATCGGTCAAAAAACCCTGCTGGAGCGGATGTTGAGCGGGCAATTGGAACTTCCCGCGCCGGTCTGGGTCAAGCTGACATTTGCCTGGGCGCTGTTCTTTTTCGCCATGGGCGCGGCTAATCTGTATGTCGCGTTCCATTTCGACGAAAACACCTGGGTCAACTTCAAGCTGTTCGGGATGCTGGGGCTGACCCTGGTGTTTGTGTTGGCGCAAGCCGCCTACATGAGTCGCCACATCAAGCTCGATGACACCCCGCCGGAGAAACCCTGAGTCATGTTGTACGCTATTTTGGGCCGCGATGCGCCAAACAGTCTGGAACAGCGCCTGGCGGTGCGCCCCGTTCACTTGGAACGCCTGAACGCCTTGCTCGACGAAGGACGCCTGGTATTGGCCGGTCCTCTGCCGGCGCTTGACAGCCCTGATCCCGGCCCCGCCGGTTTCCAGGGCAGTCTGATCGTCGCTGAATTCGCCTCGCTTGAGGACGCCCGCGCCTGGGCGGAAGCCGATCCTTACGCCGCCGCCGGTGTCTACGCAGCGGTCGATGTCTATCCCTTCCGCAAGGTATTACCGGCATGAACTCTCCGGCTGCTCTGATTGAACAACGGTTGCGCACCGCCCTCGCGCCGGAATCCCTGGAAATTATTGACGACAGCGCCGCCCACGCCGGTCACGCTGGCGCGCGGGATGGCGGTCATTTCACCGTCGGCGTCGTCTCCGCCGCCTTTGCCGGTAAAACCCTGATTCAGCGCCATCGCCTGATCTATGCGGCGCTGGCCGATCTGATGCGCCGGGACATTCACGCCTTGAGCATCAACAAGGCGCAAGCCCCGGATGAAATCTGACCTTGCCGTTGATCCACCCCTGGAAATCATGAAACATGAATAAACTGAACAAACGGACGCTTTCCCTGTTGGCGCTGTCCTCCGCCTTGCTGTTCTCGACAGCGGCGCTGGCGGCGGATGACCAGAAACCCGAAGCCGCCCCGGCTCCGGCCAAGCCCGCTGCCGCTGCGCCGCCGGCGTTCACCGTTCCCGATCCGGTAGCGGTGGTGAATGGCGCGCCTATTTCCAAAGCGACCTTCGATCAATACGCCCAGCGCATGGGCAACCGGATCAAGACCGATACCCCGGAAGCCAGCAAGGCGCTGGTCGATCAACTGGTCATGGAAGAACTGCTGGTGCAAGAAGCCAACAAGCAGAAGCTGGCGGATGACCCGGAAGTTAAACAGCAACTGGCGATGGTCGAGCGCAGTCTGCTGGCCAGCACGGTGGTGCGGCGGGTGTTGAGCCAGAGTGCGCCCAGCGAAGAGGCGATCAAGAAAGAATACGAAACTGCGGTCGCGGCGATGAAAGGCAAGGAATACAAGGCCGCGCATATCCTGGTGGACGCTGAGGACAAGGCCAAGGAAATCATTGCCGAACTGAAGAAGGACAGCGGCAAATTCGCCGAACTGGCCAAGGCCAAGTCCAGCGACAGTTCCGCCGCCAACGGCGGTGATCTGGGCTGGTTCACGCCGAGCATGATGGTTCCGCCGTTCGCCCAGGCCGTCTCCAAGATGGAAAAGGGCAAATTCAGCGAAGCGCCAGTGCAAACCCCGTTTGGCTGGCACGTCATCCTGCTTGAGGATGTGCGCGACGCCACCCCGCCGTCACTCGATGAGCTGAAGCCGCAGATTCAGCAAATGCTGCAAAGCAAGACCATCAACGACTACCTGGAAAAGCTGAAGTCCGGCGCCAAGATTGAGGTGACGGAAATTCAGGTCAGCGCGGCCCCGCCGGCAGCCAAGGAAGCCGCTAAGGAAGCCGCCAAGGAAGAGAAGCCAGAAGAGAAGAAGTAAGCGATCTTGAGCGGGTGAGCGCGAGATTCTTCGCGCTCACCCCGCTAATCGACGCAATTCCGTTACGTCTACTGCAATCCCAGCAACGCCCGCAATTCCGCTTCGTTCAACACCGCCACGCCCATCTTCCGCGCCTTGTCCAGTTTTGAACCGGCATCGCGGCCCGCCACCAGATAATGGGTGTTTTTCGAGACCGCGCCAGCTACCTTAGCGCCCAGCGCCCGCAAGCGTTCGCTCGCCGCCTCACGGGTCAACGACTCCAGCGTCCCGGTCAGCACAAAGGTCAAACCGGCCAGTTGTTCCGTCTCCGCAGCGCGGATCGGATCCGGCCAGCGCACCCCGGCAGCGCGCAAACGGGCAATGACCTGCTGGTTATGCGGCTCCTGAAAAAACCCGCGAATCGCTGAAGCCGCCACCGGCCCGATCTCTGGAGCCTGTTGCAATTGCTCCTCATCTGCGGCCATCAGCGCCTCCAATGCGCCAAAATGCTCGGCCAGCGCGTTGGCGGTCGCCACGCCGACTTCA
>JBDHRB010000131.1:0-6626 GCA_039807355.1 Candidatus Competibacteraceae bacterium | reverse complement strand
CTCTTCGCATCCAGCGTACGTATTCACATCACGCTTCCACAAAAGCCGATAGATATCACCCAAGATCTTCTGATCTTCAGCTACCGCTCCCACGCTCGTTTCTCCCTACGCTCTACCGGCATTACCGGCTCATACCCACTCTCAATGGCATCTTGCCACTCAACAACATAGTTCGGAGATTCCTCGTTCACCCTCTGTGCCAAGATCCATAAATCTTTCGTCTGAATGACTGCAACAATCATGACTTTCCAATATGGATCTCTCTCCCGAAGCGACCAGAAGTTCAGCCCCTTCTTCCAGTCTATGAAGTAATCAACATGAGCAACCCCCTTCTGCCAGTACAACACGGCATATTTCTCTGCCAACGACACCGGCCACTTCTCTCCAAACATCTCAACCATACGAAACTGACTCACAGAGAAAACGCCTCCTTCATGTGCAGATCATCATAGAAGTAGTCAGCCATATACGTGATCCAGCGATCAATAAGCTCTGTCTGCTTTTGATCCAGAAGCTCTCCAACATGATTGCAGATCGCATTGAAGAACGAATCTCCACAATCACGATCTGCATGAGCACTCGTGAACGCAAAGTACATCAACTCATCACGAGACAACTCACGGAATCCAAGATCACCAAGAACCTGAAGCTCTTCATTTGAGAACTTCTTACAATCATTGATCTGTACAGATTGGATATTAATCATGATGTGTTCCTTCTGCCTTCCGGCCTGTCTAGCATGGCTCCTGCCTTGCTGATAGCTCT
Organism: Candidatus Competibacteraceae bacterium; assembly: GCA_039807355.1. GTDB lineage: Bacteria > Pseudomonadota > Gammaproteobacteria > Competibacterales > Competibacteraceae > UBA2383. Next base: position 5,861 of record JBDHRB010000131.1, on the reverse strand, counting down.
AGTATAGCCGCTCTTGTGTCTCACGTCAAGGGTTTTCAGAAAGCAATTTCTCAGTGCCCGGATGCTTATCCATAGGCCCATTCATACAAATGCGCTGAATATCTCCGGATCTCCAATCCTTCGGATGAAAGATATAAGACTCTACGCCCGGTACTCTCCGCAATGCCAAAAGCCAATTTCTCTGTGTTGCCTGAAGCGTACCAGTCGCTGACTTCAACTCCATAAACAACAATCTCGCAGGCTCACGCTTATCCCCAAGTCCCTGCAATGCAATAATGTCGGGAAGTCCAGACTCAGGCCAAACACGATCACGACGCCTACCACGTCGTATAGATGCCATCGCTAACTTATACATCCAGTTCGGAATGAAGAACACAAACCACCCATTCTCCTTGAAGAGATCCACTACATGCTTCTGCAGTTCATCCTCGGTCATCTTCGGGTACTTTTCTGGCTTCGTACCTTTTACGGTCACTCTTAGACCCTTTCCTATGTCCTATGTGCCATACATCGCCACACTCATACGCCATAAGCGGTCGATTGCAATCACGATTGATGCGTATCGACCGCTTACCAGCATCTCTATGGAGTTGCGCAATCTGCCTCAGTGCAGAACGTCTACTAGGGTAGATCTGTTTCCCACATTTCAGACAAATTCCTCGACCCATAGATCAATCTCCTAGAATGGAATTGGGATGTCGTCTACAGGGCCACTCGTAGCCAGATACTCAGCATAATCCTGCTCTCGCTGCAAACGCTCAACCGCCTCTGTGAATGTTGTCTCTCGCCCCTTGCGGATAAGATCACCAATAGACCATATATCCAAGCCCAAACGATCTGCTTCAACATAGATTCGACGCATTTCTTCAACAAGTCTATCAATATCGCCATATAGCTTGTCTCGATCAGCATCATATTGCTCTTCAGGACTTAGCCTCGGCTTCAGACGATCTATCTCAGCATTCACTTCACCAGATGTGAACTTTCCACCTTTATCAACGATTCGAGTGAACATTGCAACAACATCATCGTTATCACAGGACACCAACGCCTGAATAGCCGTATACGACAACACTCCTCGATCATATGCTTCACGGATCACAACAGGCAAATCAGACCACTTACGACGATTCGTCGCAGCAGCCTTTGTCAGACCAACTGTCTTCTTCAACATATCCAGCGTATAAGAGTCCAGCTTACTGATAGCCTCACTCTCAGCCAACATGTTCTCACTACGAAGATTGTTCATTCCTAGCGTCACTTCAGCCAACTCTCGCTCAGAGTAGTCATGCATCATGATCACAGGAATACGACCAATGCCAACCTCATGAGCAGCCTTCACACGACGAATGCCATCAACCACCTTCACGTTACCAAACTTGTCATGACCGACAAGAACCGGAGACAGAACACCATAGGAACGAACCGACTCAATCAGTTCACTACTTGGCTTCGGCCCAAGCTGACCACAAAGATCACTAACAGCCATTGTCTTATACACATCATCAGACATGCTCATTCCTCAACTTTCCCTAACTACCCACTCAACTATGATCGTGCATTATGCCTTCGTAGAGATCCACTTCCTTCACCGCAGAACACGTCACATATCCAGCAACACGACCAAACGAATCAGCCATTCCCTGAGCAAACTGTTGAGCTTGCTCCTCGCTATAGGCCCATATGTATTGATCGTTATGGGAGACATGAGAACCATCTTCGCGGTGAAGAATCAGATAGAACTTGTAACGCTTTGGATTTCCTTCTTCACTCATCTCCATTTAGACCACCCATCAAAGATGCCGTATTCAACATACGAGATCTCAACCACTCAGCCCTAACAAGAAGTCCATCAATAGACTCCTCCAACTCTTCTCTCCCAGATTCACCAGACGCATCAGAATAGCCCATGAGATAGACAAGACGCATCAAGCGTCCATTCTTCCCACACTCATTACGACTATCCAGAATGCCATCAAAGTCTTCTAGGACACCTTCTAGCTCATGACGTATCACACGATCATTGACGTCCAGAAATGACGCTATCTCGTTATATGAGTAACCAGCAGCCCTCAACAAGATACACGTTCTCCGCCTGTCACCAAGGTGTCCCAGAAACGACATAGCTACTCCTTTTGCGGTGCAGCTAGTATGTCCATCACGACATCAGCAACCTGAGCAGCACTCACAGGAGTATAGTCCCATACATCTACGCCAATGTTGATACTCATACCCTTGTGTTTCCAAGCATTGTGAACATGACCGCACAGATTCCAATGACCGATACCAGAAGGCTCATGACCTGTCACATACTGAGATTCCACAACCTCTTTCACTGGATAGTGAGAGAAGAGAACCTTGTGATCAGACAGAGGCCCATCCTGAAGTCCACAGGACTCAACCCTCATCCACCGACTTCCAACCGGATAGATATCAGTAAATCCACACTCACTATAGAGATTTCGATAGTGACTAAAGACTTCATCTGAACGATGAGAATGGAACGCATAGAAACAACGATCATGATTACCAGCAATCAGATACTTATTGGATCCATTCAGACTCAAGAACAGATCCTTATAGACAGACGGCTGCTTGAGTGTCAGATCACCCAGAACCCATACCGTATCATCAGGACCAACTACAGAGTTCCAACGCTCAACCAAAGCAGCATTCATTTCCTCAACTGTCTCCCAAGGACGATCACAGTACTTCATGATGTTCTTGTGCCCCAAATGAAGATCAGCCGTGAAGAACGTATTTGCCATCAATGTCTCCTAGCAGGTAACTGCGTATCCTAACTTCTCAGAATCCCAACTCTTGTCTCGACCGAGAGGATAGCCATGCATGATGCCACCATTATATGTGCTTCCATGCTTACGTACCTCTTCAGCAAAAGCATCTGCATCTTCCTCATTCTCAAAGAACGCAATGCCAAAGCTGATACGAGCATCATAGCTTGATCGTTTACCCCAAAGTTCAATATACCGAGCGCTATAAATCTTATCCATTGTCTTCTCCCACTTCCTGCAAAGGCCCAAGACCCTCTAAAAATCCACCAGCAAAAGCATTCGACGTTAGCTCACCAATCTCATACGTCAGCTTCGATATAGACTGGCCCAAACGTCCAACTCCACGAGCAACAATCTCCATTGCTTCAAGACTCTCACTGAGACGATCATCATAGTGGAACTTCTCAGCCCACTGAACAAACTGACCTTTCCGCATCGCACGAATGGCTTCATTCTTATACTTGCGAGGATTCCTCTTCAGAGCAGCACTACGATACTTACGTACGATCAACTTGTGACCAGCAATAGCCTCCTTCTCGCTGGTATATCGCTCAGCATCTATCTCCGTCCATCCACCACGGAAAGACATCGTTTCCCACAGCAAAGGCTCACCACCCCTATCGTAACGATGCCGATGATCAAACCAAAGAAAGATCGTAGAAACGAGAAACCCATCTACATACGTTCGACGTATCTGGTTAGATTCTCTAAGGTTGGATTCCAACCACGTATCATAATCCGCCTCAACTGCCCTACCCTTTACACGAACATAGAACTTATCCATCCCGTTTGACCTCTTCTCTATAAGCCTCACGACGCTCATACGCCGTTCCATATCGTTTCCTAAATGAGACAGGATCTCTATGTAACTCGGATACCAATTCCTCATGATTCACCATCCTGAAACCAAGTGTCCTCTCAACATCCTTCAACGGAATCCTCTTCCCACTAGGAAGCTCCATGTAGATACGACCACTAACCTTTATCAACCGCATCATCCTTCTCACACACTCGAAAGATACGACCGTTATAGACAATGGCCTCGACCTTGTGAAGAGGAGTCTCGCACCCATCATAGATCTTGATAACACCATGTGCCGGATAATTGATGTGACCATAAGCAAAGACCCGAGAATAGATCACTCCATACTTCTGACTCTCCTGATCTTTCACAATCTTCTTCACTTGGCGATCAGTCAATGCCATCAAGAGCCTCCTGCATCCTATCAATCACATACTTTGATCCTTCTTCCCATCCCTTCTCATGCCATTCATCAGATATCTCCTTGACCCAATCAGTTAGATCAAATACACCTATGCACGCATCTGATAACTGAATCAGAATCTCATCACCAACAAACTGACCAGCCTGTGTATCCTTCATCGCAAAGAACATACGATCACGAAGCAACACATTCGTTGCCTCAATGAGTTCATGAATACGAGAACTCAAATCTTCGAGAGAATCACCAATTGTCTTCTGATCATCCTTCAGACGATCCAATTCATCATCCATTGTTCTCAACCCACTCAGTGAACTGTCTGAGATACCCACCCATGACAGCAACTTCTTTTCGCATATCCGAAGCATCACGCTCTATTGCCATGATCTGACCGGAGAAGTTATCCATCTTCAAGATGATCTGTCTCAACATAGGCTGCTGCTTCATAATCCGATTAGCCTCAACCTCTAACAGATACTCAATCCCTTCATCACTCTTCAGGAATCGATCAATATCTGCCACGATCATTCCAACAGCTTCAGGTATCCGAGACGGCATATCAGCAAGCAATCGATAATGATGCAAAGTTCCCTCTACAACCTTACCGAGATCTTCTTTGTGAGACATGATTACTCCCTACTCAAACTTGTGGCACTAATAGCTAGATTCATTGCCAAACGAGCAGTTTCCATGCGAGTTCCATGAGTCGAACCCTTCATATAGCCAGATAGCAATACAAGAGCATCACCATCCAATAATTCAGCATAGACCCGTGTTTTTACATCATCACTGACAACACGAATCACATGCTCCAATGCAATATCACCAATAGGAGCCTCTGTCTCATTCTCAACGATGTTGCGAACAGCATTCTCAACCCACTCACCCATATCTCTCTTCTCCGGCCTAACCAAGACATCAAATGCTGATACCACACACTCAGCACAGTAGATATCACCATCAATCTCTACAAAGGATCCATGCTCAACTTCTGTCTCACACCTACTACAGATCCAAGGACGAACCATCATCACCAAGTTCCTCACCAAACCAATCAAAAAACTCTTCATCGTTCAGAGTTGCTTCACTCGCACATTCAGGGCAATATATGGATCCTTCAATAACCACATACTCACGATCATCTACTTCATAGCCACAACGATCACAAAGCACACTAGTCATAGAACACCAGCCTCCTGAAGCAGCACCATAACAGAACCCTTCGTCATATCAGGCGTCTTTGAAAGAGCATCCTCGCTAAGAATCTTGCTCACAAAAGAGTCTCGTTCTTCCTGACGAATCGCATTCACAATCCACCTCATACGCTGCTCCATTTCTTCATAGATCAAAGTCAATCCCGGTACTGTTCCAGAACCAATCTGATATGCCGCCCAACATAACTCAGTCAATTCAGTGACACGTTCATCATCAGGCATCAGGCACCTCCAAACCAATGAGTCGGATCAAACTCTCGATCCGACTCCTGTTCTCATCAAACTCACTATAGGATCTCGGTAACGATCCATAATCAGGAATTGCATATGCCACAGTTCTCTGATCCAACATCAGACGCACAAGCCTCTTCTGTTCATACTCACAAATCATCTGGATAGCAGACTCGATACTGTTATTGTGAATATAGGCATACGCATCACCAAGAACACGATCACGAGTCTCCAGATCAATATCCTCATAGTAAGTATCCGATTCCACCGAACTATCAGTATCCAGCACATCACAGACACGATTGAAGAACCCATAATCCTAATCAATCATGACAGATCCTTCTCCAACTCTTTCACGAACCTTCCAGAGAACCACCTAGCAGCCGTTTCATCATGCATCT
>JBDHRB010000130.1:0-6651 GCA_039807355.1 Candidatus Competibacteraceae bacterium | reverse complement strand
TCGCAAGGCGGACAGCGGGGCGGTGGCGGCGCACATCACCTCGGACAACCTGGCTGGCGGGCGGCTGGCCGGCGAATATCTGACCCGCCGCCTGGAACAGGGCGGCGTCATCGCCGAATTTGAGGGCATTCCCGGAACTTCGGTCAGCTATGAGCGCGGCAAGGGTTTTAATGACGCCTTGGCTAAACAGCCGAAACTGCGCGTCACCCGGCGCGAAGTCGCCCATTTCAATCGCGCCGAAGCCCGCGCCGCAATGACCGAGCTGCTGGCCGAGGGGCAACGCTTCGATGCGCTGTTCGCCCATAACGACAACATGATTCTGGGAGTGATGGAGGCGTTGCATCACGTTCCCCCGGCCCAGCGGCCCATTTTGATCGGTTTTGACGGCATTCCTGAAGCCCTGCGCGCCGTGCGCGAGGGCGACATCGCCGCGACGGTGGTGCAGAAACCGGAGCGGATGGGGGCGCTGGCGGTCAATGCGGCGCTCGCGTTGCTGCGCGGCGAACCGGTAACCCCCACCATTCTGGTCGAACTCGATCTGGCCGAAAGCGCCCGCTGATCGCCGCTCCATCAGCGCCCTGTGCGCAGGAACCCGCCCCATGGGTCGCACCCTCAAACAACGCTTTTATCTGAGCGCCGGCCTGCTGTTTGTGGTGCTCGGTCTCAGCTACGTCGGCATCCTGTTGTTTCTGGAGCAAATGAACTCCAGCTTCAACCGCGCTGAGTCGGCGATGATGTCTAACCGGGAAATTCGCGGCATGGAGCAGCGTTTTTGGGAAATGCGCTTTTGGGAGCAGGCGGCGCTGGCGCAGACCCGCTCGGATGCGCAACAACGCTTCGCCGCGCTGCTCGGTCAGGCGCAGACCGAGTTACGCCGCTTCAATGCCCAGCCGTCCGCTGCGCCGGCTTTGGACAAGCTGGCGGAAATCTCCGCCTTGCTGGCGGATTATGATCGCCTGTTCAGTCAGTTGGTCCAACTCAAGACCCAGCAGCGGCTGAACAAGACCCATTTCGATTCCAATTACCAGGTCATGGCCTCAAGCATCTTTTTCGCCAGCGACGCGGAAGGTCTGTACAAGCCGTTGTTCAACGTCAACCGCTTTCAGGAAAGCTATTTTCTCAACCGCTCGGAAATACGCCGCTACAGTCTGAACCTGGCTTTTGAATCGCTGTTGCGCAGTTTTGAACAGACCTCGCTGGGCAATGACGAGCGGGTGCGCTCCTACGCCAAGCGTTACCAGGAGATGCTGAGTGAGGATTTCGCCATGGAAACCGAAATTGGCGACATGCATCGCCAATTCGACGCCCTGACCCTGGAGCTGACCCGGCTGTTTACGGAAATTTCCAGCGCGGCGATTGAACGCTATCACCAGGAATCCTTGATTCACCAGACCTTGCGCGCCCGGATTCATGGGGCGCTGCTGATCTTCGCGCTGCTGGTGATGGCGCTCTCTGCGCTGTTGCTGCACACCATGGCGCGCAACATCGTTTGGCCGATGCGGAAAATTTCCGAGGTAGTGCAACAGGTGCAGTCCGGTGATCGACAGGCGCGCTTTGTCGGCAGCGGCGCTGATGAAGTCACCCAGCTTGGCCAGGCGATCAATCGGATGCTCGAAACGATTGAGCAGGACAACGCCAGCCTGACCGCCTATCAGAACGATCTGGAACAACTGGTCGAGGCGCGCACCGAGGAACTGAGAACCGCTAAGGAAACCGCCGAAACCGCCAATCTGGCTAAAAGCGATTTTCTGGCCAACATGAGCCATGAAATTCGCACGCCGATGAATGCGGTGATCGGCCTGGCGCAACTGCTGCTGGAAACCAGTCTCACGGGCCGGCAGCGCGATTATCTGGACAAGATTTACCAGGCGGCCACCGCCCTGCTGGGCATTCTCAACGACATCCTCGACTACTCGAAAATCGAAGCCGGCCACCTGCAAGTCGAAGCGATTCCGCTGCGGGTCAGCGCGGTGTTGAGCGCCACTCAGGCGCTGTTCGCCCTACGCGCTGAACAAAAGCATCTGGAGTTGCGTTTTACCGTCGCGCCGGAGGTGCCGGAGGTGCTGTGCGGCGATCCGTTGCGCCTGGGCCAGGTGTTGCAGAATCTGGTCAGCAACGCGATCAAGTTCACCGAGCGCGGCGCTGTTCAGGTGCAGGTCGAGCGCCTGTCGTCCGAAGAGCCGGGCATCTGGCTGAAGATCACGGTGCGCGACACCGGGATTGGCCTGACCCCGACCCAGATCGACAATCTGTTTTGCGCTTTTCAGCAGGCGGACGCTTCGACGACGCGCAAATACGGCGGCACCGGGTTGGGGTTGAGCATCTGCAAGCGTTTGGTGGAATTGATGGGCGGGCGCGTCGGCGTCGAGAGCGTGGTCGGCCAGGGCAGCGCCTTCTGGTTTACCGCTCGACTGGCTCCTGTCGCTGGCGGCGCTCCCGGCGATGCGCCGCCCTCGCAGCTTTTCCGGGTCAGCGAGGCAGACGCCCGGACGCGCAGCCAGTTGGCCCAGCTTTACGACATCGCCGCGCCAATCCGTGGGGCGCGGGTGCTGGTGGTCGAGGATAACGCGACCAACCGCCTGGTGGTCGGTGCCTATCTGGACAAGATGGGGCTGAACGTGGAAAGCGCCGAGAATGGCCGGGTCGGGGTGGAGAAGGCGCTGGCCGCGCCGTTCGACGCGATTTTGATGGATGTGCAGATGCCGGAAATGGATGGTCTGGCGGCGACCCAGGCTTTGCGCACCACTGGCCAGAGCGTGCCGATTATCGCCCTGACCGCTTCAGCGATGGATCACGACCGCCGCGCCAGTGAGGCGGCGGGGATGAATGATCATCTGTCCAAGCCGATCAATCCGCTGGAACTGGCCCGGACGCTATTGCGCTGGATTCCGGCGCAGGCCCGCGCCCCGGTTCCGGCTGCGAACGGCGAGCGGATATCCGGTCGCCCATCGCAGCGCCGGCTGGAAGAGCCGCACAAGATACTGTTTCACAAAGACTCTGGCGTTGGAGACATCATCCGCGCCGCGCCGGGCTTGAATCTGGAGCGCGCCGTCAGCGCCATGGACTATGACTGGGCGGCGCTGCGGCGGGTGTTGGCCAGTTTCCGGCGTGATTTTGCCCACACTCCGGAACAACTGGCCGAAGCGTTGAGCCAGCAACAGTTCGACGCGGCGATGCGTCTCGTCCACCCGATCAAAGGCTTGGCCGCCACTATCGGCGCTGAAACCCTGCATCATCTGGCGTTGCTGTTTGAGCGGCAATTATCCGAGCAGAACGCCGCCTTGCAGCCGGCGTTTCAGGCGGCGCTGCGCGAAGTGTTGACCTCGCTGGCGGCGCTGACCGAGCCGACCGCCAGCGTCGATGCCGAGGCCCCGCCCCGTTCGATGGACATGGCGCTGCTGCGGCCCAAGCTCAAGGCGCTGGCTGGCCTGTTGGAAACCGGCCAAAGCAAGGCCCGGCAGGTCAGCGGCGAAATCGAGGCGCTGCTGGCCGGAACTGCGCTGCAACAATCTTATGCGCTGATCGCCCAGGCGATTGCCCAGCTCGACTTTGAAGCGGGGTTTGCGCAGCTCCAGTGCTTCGCCCAACAACACGGCGTGATTTTGACCGACGACTGAAACAGCGGAGGGGTGATGGAGGCACTGCGCGGACCGGCCCAGGTGCTGGTGGTGGATGATGACGAGGGCGAGCGCCTGTTGGCGAACGTCGCCCTGACCCAGGCCGGATTCGCGGTAGTCGAAGCGGCCAATGGTGAACAGGCGCTGGCGGCGTGTCAGCGCCGCCTGCCGGACATGGTATTGCTGGATGTGATTATGCCCGGTCTGGATGGCTTCACGGTCTGCGAACGGCTGCGCCAGCAACCGGGCGCGGCGCATCTGCCGATCCTGATGGTCACCGGGCTGGATGATCTGGACTCGATTGAGCGGGCGTATCGGAGTGGGGCCACCGATTTCATCACTAAACCGATTCAGTGGCTGATCCTGCATCAGCGCGTGCGCTACATCCTGCGCGCCAGTCAAGCCTTTCAGGCGCTGGGTCAGGCGAAGCGCCACGCCGAACAGGCCAGTCAGGCCAAATCCGATTTTCTGTCGATGATGAGCCACGAGTTGCGTTCGCCGATGACCGGGGTGCTGGGCGCACTCAGTCTGCTGTTGCAAACGCCGTTGCCGGAGGAGTCGATGCGCTATGCGCGGATCGCCCATGATTCCGCGCAGTCGCTGCTGGCGATTCTCAATGACATCCTGGATGCCGCCAAGCTGGAGGCGGGCAAGATCGCCATTGAACATCTGGATTTCGCCGTGGAGCCGCTGATCGACGAGGTTATCCAGTTGATGAGTGCGCTGGCGGCGGGCAAGGGGCTGCGCCTGACCGTCGAGCGCGCTTTAGCGGTTCCGCGTTATCTGCGCGGCGATCCTGTGCGGCTGCGGCAGATTCTGTTGAACCTGGTCAGCAACGCCATCAAGTTCACCGAAGTCGGCGGAGTGACGGTGAGCCTGGCGTATGAGCCGTCCGCGACTTTGCTGAAAATCACTGTGACCGATAGCGGCATCGGCATTGCGCCGCCGGTGCAGCAACGCCTGTTCGCCCGCTTTACCCAAGCCGACAGCTCGATCAGCCGCAATTACGGCGGCACCGGGTTGGGGCTGGCGATTTGCAAACAGCTCTGCGAGTTGATGGGCGGGGAGATCGGCGTGCGCAGTTCGCCCGGTCAGGGCAGCGCCTTTTGGTTCACCGTGCGTTGCGAACCTGGCGAACCGCTGTCGAGCGACCGCGCCGCGCCGGCAGCGCCGACGCTGAGTAGAAAATTGCACATTCTGCTGGCCGAGGACAGCCCGATTAATCAGATCATCATTCAGGCGATCTTGGGCAAGGCCGGGCATACCCTGGAGATCGTCAATCATGGCCGGGCCGCCGTTGAAGCCGCCGCCCGCACCGGCTTTGACCTGATCCTGATGGACGTGCAAATGCCGGAGCTGAACGGGGTCAGCGCCACCCAGGCGATTCGCGCTCTGGCAGCGCCGTATTCCAGCGCACCGATCATTGCCTTGACCGCCAGCGCCCTGCGCGAGCAGCAAGCCGACTATCTGGCGGCGGGCATGAACGATTACGTCAGCAAGCCGTTCACTGAAGAAACCTTATTGAGCGCCATCGCCCGTCAGTGCGCCGCCCACCCGCCGCTAGACCGGGCGGATGGAGCGGCGGCGGCGGATGCGCCGTTCGCTGAATGGAGCCATCTCAGTCTGTTCGATGCCGGGCAATTGGACGGCGTGCGCCGAAGCGTGGGCGCGGCGGCGCTCGGCGCGTTGCTGGAGCAGGGTTTAGCGGCGGTGAAAGCGCATGATGCGCGGATCAATAGCGCCTGGCAGGCCGGGGACATCGACCAGATTCATAAAATCGCTCATCGCCTGAAGGGTGAAGCCGGAACATTGGGTCTACAGCGGATTGCCGCAATCGCCGCATTCCTGGACAAGACTACGGAACCGGCTGGATTCGCTCCGGCGATTCGGGCGCTGGATCAGGCGTGTCAGGAGACGGCGGCAGCGATGGCGAATCAGAATTGGCAACGCGATCAGGAAGGGTGTGAACAGTTCGAATGAGCTTGGTAGGAACAAGGCTAAATTTCGTCATGGCGCAACTCCAAATAGGCAATGCTTTACACCCTGGTGTTTTCAAGCGGGCGGGCTATAGCCGTTCTCGGCGAGTGGTGGTTTCCATTCAATGACGAAATCCCCCCTGACCCCCCTTTTTCAAAGGGGGGAGCGGCGTTAGCAGCGGGGGGATTTTGTTCATTTCCACAAGTGAACTCTTGCCCGTGTCGGGAAACTTTATACCGTGGTGTTTTCAGGCGGGCGGGCTATAAGCCGTTCTCGACGAGTTGTGGTTTCCATTCAATGAAGAAATCCCCCCTGACCCCCCTTTTTCAAAGGGGGGAGCGGCGTTAGCAGCGGGGGGATTTTGTTCATTTCCACAACTCAGATCGGATTGTTATATTGCCCTGGAGATTAGGTTTTCAAATCATGGATATGGAGAGATAACGACATGCGCTATGTCGATCCGTTAACGGATTTTGGGTTCAAGAAGATTTTCACCGAGCCGCTGGGTCAGCCGCTGTTGATCAGTCTGCTGAATGACGTACTGGCCTTGCCTGAGCCGATTACCGGGGTGCGGTTGGAGAATCTGGAGCAGTTGCCGGATACGCCGGCGCAACGGCGCATGGTTTATGATCTGTTGTGCGTGGATCGGTTGGGACGCACCGTGCTAGTCGAGGTGCAGCGGGCGCACCAAACGTATTTCAAGGATCGAACGCTGTTCTACGCCAGCCAGTTATTGCGCCGTCAGGGCCAGGCCGGGGCGGATTGGAATTATCGCTTGCAACCAGTGTATGTGATTGCCATTTTGAAGGAGACGTTGACCAAAGCTGCCTTCCGGCGGGTGACGCTGAAAGATGAGGCGAACGCGGTGTTTTATGACAAGTTTGGCCTGGTGTTCATCGAGATGCCGTCGTTTGGCAAGACGGTGGATGAATTGGAGACCCATCAGGATCGCTGGTTGTATTTTCTGAAACATGCTGGGGAGTTGGAAACCATGCCGACCATTTTCAAAGACGATGTGATTGAACGGGCGTTTACGATGGCCGAGTTATATGCGCTG
>JBDHRB010000129.1:0-6669 GCA_039807355.1 Candidatus Competibacteraceae bacterium | reverse complement strand
GTCGCCTTGGGCATGGCCAGTCGCAACGAGAGCTCGGATATACCGGTTTCCTTACGCTCGCCCAATGCCGCCAGGAGGCCAAAAACCTTGAGCACGGCGGCTACGGGTTCGGGCTGTTTACTGTAATGGCTGTCATCGTCCATTCACGGTTCCTTAACTTATCTGAATAAATCTGTTACCAAATTGGCGCCGCTTCCGTGGCGATATCGTCCGCACCAAGTGCCTGTCAGCGCGCCAGCCAGCCGCCGTCGACCGCAAGGGTGAAGCCGTTCACATAGTCCGAGGCCGGCGAGGCGAGGAAGACCACCGGGCCGGCCAGGTCTTCCGGCAACCCCCAGCGGTTCGCCGGAATGCGCCCCAGGATTTCCGCGTTGCGTTGTTCGTCCGCGCGTAGCGCCGCCGTGTTATCGGTGGCCATATAGCCGGGCGCGATCGCGTTGACGTTGATCCGTTTCGACGCCCACTCGCAGGCGAGCAGGCGGGTGAGCCCTACGACCCCGCTCTTCGACGCCGTGTAGGACGGCACCCGGATACCCCCCTGAAACGAGAGCATCGACCCAATGTTGATGATCTTGCCCGGCGTATCCTGGGCGATGAACCGGCGCGCGACCGCCTGGGACAGAAAGAACACCGTCTTCAGGTTGAGGTTGATGACGTCATCCCAGTCCTTTTCCGAGAAATTCAGCGCATCCTCGCGGCGGATGATTCCGGCATTATTCACCAGGATATCGATGTGCCCGAACGCCCGGCAGGCTTCATCGACCACGGACGGCAGGGACGCAATATCGGCCAGGTTCGCGCGAATGTCGTGGAACCGGCGCCCCAGGACCGTCACCTTCTCGGCTGTTTCGGTTGGCGCTGAAACGTTCACGCCCGCAATGTCCGCGCCCGCCTGAGCCAGCGCGGCCGCCATGCCCTGGCCCAGCCCGGTATTGCATCCGGTCACGATCGCGACCTTTCCAGACAAATCAAAGCGTGTTTGCATCATGTTCACCTTCGCGCCGCAAGTTAGAAAGTACCGGATTAATAAAGGTCGGCCATCGCGACCCAGTCCATATCGTCGAACGTCTGGTTCTCACCGATCATGCCCCAGATAAAGGTGTAGCTCTGGGAGCCGACTCCCGAGTGAATCGACCAGCTGGGGCTGATGACCGCCTGCTCGTTCCGCACCACCAGGTGGCGGGTCTCGCTGGGCCTCCCGAGGAGATGGAGCACCATCGCGTCCGGTGGCATGTCGAAGTAGAAATACACTTCCATCCGCCGCTCGTGGGTATGACAGGGCATGGTGTTCCAGACGCTGCCCTCCTCCAGCACGGTCATGCCCATGGTCAATTGGCAGGATCGTACCACATCAGGGACGATGAACTTGTAGATCGTGCGGCGATTGCTAGTTTTCGCCTGCCCCAGGGTGGTGGGAGACGCCTCTTCGAGGGTGATCTTGCGGGATGGAAAGGGGCAATGCGCCGGCGCGCTGTTGAGATAGAACCGGGCGGGATGGTCCGCGTCCACGCTGCGGAAGCTCACTTCCCGGGTTCCGGCGCCGACGTACAGAGCTTCGCGCGTTTCCAGCGCGAAGTCCTCGCCATCCACCCGGACCCGGGCGGGTCCGCCGATGTTGATCAGACCCAGTTCGCGCCGGGCCAGGAAATATTCCGCCCCGATCCGTTTGGCAACCTCGCCATCGAACACCACGGCCTGGCGCACCGGCATCACCCCGCCGACGATGATGCGGTCCACGTGACTGTAGGTTAAAGCCATCTGGTCGGGGACAAACAACCCCTCGACCAGCAATTCCCGGCGCAGGCCAGCGGTGTCGAGGGTCCTGAAATGGTCGCTGTGGAGCGATTGTCTGACTTCCATCGCGATTCTCCAGAGGTTGGCGGTTAGAAGCGATCAAAATTTTGAAACGCTGTTTACATTTTTCAGTATACTTTTTTATATTATAAAAAGTCAGTTTCAGTTCGGTGTAATGAGTTCCCAACAGGCCGGCGTTCCGAAATTCCAACGGAGAAACAGAACGGATGGAAGAGCACTTTTACGAGGATGCGCGGCATCTATGGATCCAGGTCGAACCTGGAATCCGCCGCAAGATCGTCGGTTATACCCCGAACCTGCTGGCGGCGGTCGTGCTTTTCGACCAGAACGCGGTCGGCACCGCGCACGAGCATGAAGGGCACGAGCAGATCGCCTACGTGCTGGCCGGGTCCTTCGAGGTGGAAGTGGACGGCGAAAAGCGCATCCTGCGGACGGGCGACGCGTTCGTGGTGCCCAGGAACACCCGGCACGGCGTGGTGGCGCTCGAACCGGACAGCCGGTTGCTCGACATCTTTTCCCCGCGGCGGGACGACTTTATCGGATGACCGAGAGGGGTCACTACTTATGTTCGCACTCAATCGTTCCACGCTACCCGATCCACCGAAGCCAGCCGGCGCCCCGCCGAGGGCGGGGGTGCTGCAAATCGGCGACGGCAATTTCCTGCGCGGTTTCGCCGACTGGATGATCGACCTCGCCAACGAAGCCGGCGTGCTGGACGCCGCAGTGACCCTCGTACCGCCACTACCAGCCAACATCATCGACCCGCTCAATGCCCAGGGCGGTCTGTTCACCGTTCTGACGCGCGGCGTGCAGGGGGGAGCGCCCACCACGGCGCGGCGGATCGTGCGCTGCGTGACGCGCGGCGTCGATCCGTACCGGGATCCCGCGACCCTGCTGGCCTGTGCGCGCGATCCGAAAACCCGCTTTGTGATTTCCAACACCACGGAAGCGGGCATCGTCTATCGCGAGCAGCCCTGTTCGGCCGGGGAATGGCCGCGCAGCTTCCCCGCCCAGGTCGCGGCGCTGCTGCTCGCCCGCTTCGAGGCGCTGGGCGGCCAGCCGGACACCGGACTGGTCTTCCTGCCCTGCGAGCTGATCGAAGCGAACGGCACCACCCTGCGCGAGATCGTGTTGCGGCACGCGCGCGACTGGACGCTGCCCCAGGACTTCAGCGACTGGGTCACGCGGCACAATCACTTCCTCAACACCCTGGTCGACCGGATCGTGCCGGGCTATCCGGCGACCGAGGCCGACCGCCTGTTCGCCGAGTTCGGTTATACCGATATCCTGCTGGTCGCCGCCGAACCCTTTCATCTGTGGGTGATCGAGGGGCCGGAGCGCCTCGCCAACGAGTTTCCGCTCCACAAGGCCGGCCTCAATGTGGTGTGGACCGACGATCTGCAACCCTACCGCACGCGCAAAGTGCGCATCCTCAACGGCGCACACACCGCCAGCGTCCTGGCGGCGTTTTGCGGCGGGCTCGACACGGTCGGCGAGATGATGGAGGACCCCGTGGTATCGCGATTCCTCCAGCGGGTGGTGTTCGATGAGATCGTGCCTTTCGTGCCCCTGCCCGAAGCCGAACGGCGCGGTTATGCCGAAAGCGTGCTGGAGCGTTTCGCCAACCCCTATATCCGCCACGAACTGCTCTCGATCGCGCTCAACTCGGTGTCGAAGTGGACGGTTCGGGTATTGCCTTCGCTGCTGGACTATATTCAAGCGCATGGCCGGGCGCCGGCCGGACTGGCGTTTTCGCTGGCCGCGCTGCTGCGGTTCTACCGCGGCCGGTTCGATGCGGCGGGCGAGTTCGTCGGCCAGCGGGAAGCGGGAAGCTACCCGATCCGCGACAACCGCGACGTGCTGGATATCTTCGACACCGCCTGGCGCGATTCCGCCCACGCTCGCCCGGCCGACGCGGTCCCGGCGCTACTCGCCGACGCGCGCCTCTGGGGCATGGATCTCCAGACGGTGCCGGAACTCGCGCCGCGGGTCGCGCGCGCGCTCGACCGGATCGAGACGATCGGCATGCGACCGGCGCTGACCGAACTGCTCGCCGGCTGAGCCGCGGTACCCACCCTCGGGAGGCCCGAATGACATCACGCCGCCGAATCGCGCTGTTTGGCGAATGCATGATCGAGCTGCGCGGCCAGGTTTTCGGCGCGATGCAGCAGGGCTTTGGCGGCGACACCCTGAACACCGCCACCTATCTGGTCCGGCTGTGCCGCGACCAGGACATCCGGGTGTCCTACGCCACCGCGCTGGGCATCGATGTGTTCAGCGACCACATGATCGCAGCCTGGCAGGCGGAGGGCATCGACACCTCGCTGGTCCGCCTGCTCAGCAACCACCTGCCCGGCCTGTACGCCATCCAGGTCGATCCCTCCGGCGAGCGCCACTTCTTTTACTGGCGCGACACCAGCACCGCCCGCGACTATTTCGATGCCCCGAGCACGCCCCTGGAGGAGGCCATCGACGATCTGTCGGCGCTCTACCTCAGCGGCATCAGCCTGGCGATCCTGCCGGCCGAAGGCCGGGAGCGGCTGCTGGCCACGATGGCGCGGGTGCGGGCCAGGGGGGGCATGGTGGCGTTCGACAACAATTTCCGCCCCCGGCTTTGGCCGAACGTTGTCGATGCCCGGGCGATCTACGACCGCGCCTATGCCCTGAGCGACCTGGTCCTGATCACGCTGGACGACGAGATGGCGCTGCGCGGCGAAACGTCCCCCGACCGGGTGCTGGCCAGCGTGCTTGCGCTTGATGCCTCGGAAGTCGTGGTCAAGCGCGGCGTCCAGCCCACTCTCGTCAGGAGCGCCGGGACGCCCGCCGTGGCCGTCCCGGTCGAAGATGTCCCCCGCGTCGTCGATACAACGGCGGCGGGAGATTCCTTTGCCGGCGCCTATCTGGCCATGCGGCTGACCGGGATACCCCCCGCGACCGCAGCCCGCGCCGCCAACCGCATGGCGGGGGTGGTCATCCAGCATCCCGGCGCCATTATTCCGATCGAGGCCATGCCCACGCCGTCCGCGCTGCTGGCCAACGAAGCCATGACCGCTGTTTGAATCCGCGTTGCAGCCGATCCACACGAGGAGGATGAGCAATGAAAATGTCTTTTCGCTGGTACGGTGACTCCGACCCAGTATCGCTGGAGTACATCCGCCAGATTCCCGGAGTAGAGAATATCGTTTCGGCGGTTTACGACGTACCGGTGGGCGAAGTCTGGCCCGTCGAGAATATCCAGAAACTCAAGGCCAAGATCGAGTCCCACGGTCTGAAGTTCGAGGTCGTCGAAAGCGTGCCGGTGCACGAGGACATCAAGCTGGGCAAGCCCACCCGCGACCGGTTGATCGCCAATTACTGCCAGACGCTGCGCAACCTGGCCCCCTGCGGCATCAAGGTGGTCTGCTACAACTTCATGCCGGTGTTCGACTGGACCCGCACCACGCTGGAAATGGAGTTGCCGGACGGCTCGAAGACGCTGGGCTTCGACGTGGCGACCGTCAACCAGATCGATCCCTCCGAGGGCATCCAGTTGCCCGGCTGGGACGCCAGCTACAAGCCCGAGGAACTCAAGGCGCTGCTGGCCGAATACGCCCGGATCGACGAGGAAAAGCTCTGGTCGCACCTCGAATATTTCCTGCACCGGGTGATTCCGGTCGCGAAAGAGGTCGGCATCAAGATGGCGATGCATCCGGACGATCCGCCCCGTCCCATCTTCGGCCTGCCGCGCATCGTCAAGAACCGGGAAGACCTGGCCCGACTGCTGGCCATCGAGGACACCCCGGAAAACGGGCTGACCCTGTGCTCCGGCTCGCTGGGCGCGAGCTGTCAGAACGACATCGCCGCGATGGTGCGCGAGTTCGCCGGCCGGGGCCGCATTCATTTCGCCCACCTGCGCAACGTCAAGAACGACCCGTCTGGCGATTTTTACGAAACCGGCCACCGTTCCGCGGACGGTTCGCTCGACATGGCTGAAATCGTCCGTGCCTATTACGAAGCCGGTTTCGATGGCTACGTCCGCCCGGACCACGGCCGGATGATCTGGGGCGAAACCGGCAAACCCGGCTACGGTCTCTACGACCGCGCGCTCGGCGCGGTGTACCTGAATGGCCTGTGGGAAGGCATCGCCAAGGTCGAAGGTCATCCCCATTAGTACCGGCCTCTGGCCGGTTCGAGCCGGCTCTACCGTGACAACAATCAACAAGCCGGGGAATAGCGATGAAACTGCCTTTCAAGATTGACCTGAACGACAAGGTGGCCGTGGTGACCGGCGGCGGCGGCGTGCTGTGCGCTGAATTCGCCGCGGCGCTGGCCGCGAATGGCGCCAGGATCGCGGTGCTGGACCTCAACGCCGAAGCGGCGGAAAAAGTTGCCGCCAAACTCCGGGAAGAGGGCGCCACCGCCATCGGCGTCGGCGCCAACGTGCTCGAACGCCCGTCGCTGGAAGCCGCCGCCGAACGGGTGGCGAAGGAGCTGGGGCCCTGCGATCTGCTGCTCAACGGTGCCGGGGGCAACCATCCCAAGGGCACCACCACCAGGGACTGGTTCGAGCCGGCCGATCTGGCCGACCCGTCGTTGACGACCTTCTTCGATCTCGATCCCAAGGGGATCGAATTCGTCTTCAACTTGAATTTCCTGGGCACGCTGTTGCCCACCCAGGTCTTCGTCCAGCAGATGATCGGCCGCGCCGGCTGCTCGATCATCAACGTCTCGTCGATGAATGCCTTTCGCCCGCTGACCCGGATTCCGGCCTACAGCGGCGCCAAGGCGGCGGTCAGCAACTTCACCCAGTGGCTGGCCGTGCATTTCTCGAAAGTGGGCATCCGGGTCAACGCCATCGCGCCCGGCTTTTTCCTG
>JBDHRB010000128.1:0-6675 GCA_039807355.1 Candidatus Competibacteraceae bacterium | reverse complement strand
TTAAATCAATATGCGACGCGGCATGATCGTTGAACACCCGAAACCGGCTACCCAAATGTAAATCCACGCTGACTCCGTTAATCCGGTTCGGTAACGGGCGCGGCTCAATGCGAATGCTTCCCTCATCCAGATAACGCTCAATATCACGGTCGCACAGGCGCACAACTTTTTCCTCTCTCGAAATGAAGAGCGCGGCCTTGGCCGCGCTCAGTCTGTCAATCCGTCTGTCAACGATAGACTCTGACTCTGCGGCAATCGCGATATTTAACTCCATGCCGCCAGTAGGTATTGCACACGGTGCGGTATCGGTATCGGGGCGTCGTCGTGCAAACCTGCTTCACCACCCGCCCATTAACAATGGTTTCTCGACATCTGGTTACCGCTTCGGCGTCCTGAGTCGGCAGGGCGAACAGTCCCGCTACGGCCAGCGCGGTCAATCCGGCTTTGATCAATTGCATGTTCATGGATTACCCCCTCTATGGAAGAACGGTTTTGTGGACTTCGCGTTCAGCTTATCGTGAAAAACCTTTACGTATTCTGAATGACAATCTTCGGGAATTTGTGGCTGTAATTCCGCGCCTGCAAGGATAACCGAGCGGCGGCGCGACGGGCGATTTCCCGATACAACCCGGCGATGCGGCTGGCCGGTTCGGCAACAACGGTAGGCCGACCCGCGTCGGTTTCCTCGCGGATGCGAATATCCAGCGGCAACGCGCCGAGAAACGGCACATTCTGCTCGTCGGCCATGCGCTGGCCGCCGCCCGCACCGAAAATCGGCTCTTCATGGCCGCATTGCGAGCAGATATGGATGCTCATATTCTCCACCACGCCCAGCACCGGCACCTCGACCTTCTCAAACATTTTCAACCCCCGGCGAGCATCCAGTAAAGCGATGTCCTGGGGCGTAGTCACGATGATCGCCGCGCTGACCGGCACTTTTTGCGACAGAGTGAGCTGGGTATCCCCAGTGCCAGGCGGCAGGTCGATGATCAGATAATCCAGATCATGCCAACGGGTGTCGCGCAGCAACTGCTCCAGCGCCTGCGTCACCATCGGCCCACGCCAGATCATCGGCGTTTCTTCTTCGATCAGATAGCCGATGGACATGGATTGAAGGTTATAGCTGACCACCGGCAGCAGCGATTTGCCGTCCGGCGATTCCGGCTGCTGGTTCACGCCGAGCATTCGCGGCTGGCTGGGGCCGTAAATATCGGCGTCCAGCAAGCCGACCTGTGCGCCTTCAACGCTCAACGCCAGGGCCAAATTGACCGCGGTGGTGGACTTGCCCACCCCGCCCTTGCCGGATGCGACAGCGATGATGTTTTTTACGCCGGGCAGCGGCTTCAGGCCCTTTTGCACCTCATGGGCGATAATCTTGCTGTCCACCCGGATCACGCTGTCGCTGACGCCGGGCAAGGCCGCCAGCCGTTCGCGCAACGCCGCAATCAACGTCTCCCGATAACCCGCTGCGGGAAAGCCCAGTTCCACATCGACCGCAACCCGCCCTTCCGTAACCTGAATCTGCTTGACGCATTTCGCAGTCACCAGGTCCTGTTCCAGATAGGGGTCTACATAGCCCTTCAGGGCGTTTTCCACATCGGCGCGCGCTACCGCAGTCATAAGCAAAACTCTCCTGGCAAAAAATTAACGTTGTTTGAAGAAAAGGACGGCAACCTTCGCGGCCAATGAAGCGGCTCAATATCCGGCCAGACATTTCTGCCGGGCGGCGGCCAGTTGCAAACCGTCATCGGCCTTGAGCGCCGCAATCACGCATTGCCAGTAGGAAGGCTGATAACTGCTCTGCATACTCTGGCAATCCACTGAATTCAACGCTTCTGGCGATTCGCCGCGTTGTTTGGCCAGAGACACCGCCTGCTGGCAAAAATTGGCGCTCCAGATTTCCTCGGCCAGCGCACCCTGGGCGTGAACAGAACCGACCGTCGCCAACCCGGTCATCGCTACGATTCCAACAACCACGATTTTGTGTTGCATAACCACCTCGCCGTTACCGAACAATGTGCAAGGCGGAAGACGCTCCGCCCGGCGGATGACAGTCAGGCGGCAATGCTGCTAACGTAACAGCCCTTCCGATTGACTGCCAACGATGCGCGCCATGAGCCACCCCACCCGCCGAATCCTTGTCACCAGCGCCCTGCCCTACGCCAATGGCCCAATCCATATCGGCCACCTGGTTGAGTATATCCAGACTGACATCTGGGTGCGTTTTCAGAAATTGCGCGGCCATGAATGCTACTACCTGTGCGCCGACGACGCCCACGGCACGCCGATCATGCTGCGCGCCGAACAGGAGGGCCTGACCCCGGAACAACTCATCGAGCGGGTCTGGCGGGAACATCATGCCGATTTCGCCGATTTCCTGATCGAATTCGACAACTATTATTCAACGCACTCACCGGAAAATCGCCATTATGCGGAACTGATTTATCACCGGCTGGAGACCGCCGGGCACATCAGCCGCCGGGTGATTACCCAAGCCTTTGATCCGGAAAAGCAGATGTTCCTGCCGGATCGCTTCATCAAGGGCGAATGTCCGCGTTGCGGGGCCGCCGATCAGTACGGCGACAGTTGCGAAAATTGCGGCGCGACTTACGCCCCAACCGATTTGAAAAACCCGCGCTCGGTGATTTCCGGGGCGACGCCGATCACCAAAGAGTCGCTGCACTTCTTTTTCAAGCTGGCCGATTTCGAGGCCATGCTGAAAGACTGGATCGCCAGCGGGCCGATCCAGCCGCAAATGGTCAACAAGCTCAATGAGTGGTTCGCCGCCGGCCTTCAGGAATGGGATATTTCCCGCGACGCGCCCTACTGGGGTTTCGAGATTCCCGGCGCACCCGGCAAATATTTCTATGTCTGGCTGGACGCGCCGATTGGCTACATGGCCAGTTTGCAGAATTACTGCGACCGCACCGGGCTGCGCTTCGATGATTTCTGGAATCCCGACAGCGCCGCCGAGGTTTATCACTTCATCGGCAAGGACATTGCCTATTTCCACATCCTGTTCTGGCCGGCGGAATTGACCGGGGCCGGCTTCCGCAAACCGACCGCCGTGCATTGCCACGGCTTCCTGACCGTGGACGGGCAGAAAATGTCCAAATCACGCGGCACCTTTATCAAGGCGCGCACCTATCTTCAACATTTGCGCCCGGAATATCTGCGTTATTACTTCGCCACCAAACTGAGCGACGGCATCGACGACCTCGATCTGAATTTCGAGGACTTCCTGCAACGGGTCAACAGCGATCTGGTCGGCAAACTGGTCAACATCGCCAGCCGCTGCGCCGGGTTCATCAGCCGCCGTTTCAACGGTCAACTGGCGGCGACTCTGGCCGAGCAGGATTTGTACGCCGATTTCGTCGCAGCCGGCGAGTCCATCGCTCAAGCCTATGAAGGACGGGAATTTAGCCGGGCGATGCGCGAGATCATGGCGCTGGCGGATCGCGCCAATCAGTACATCGACGAGAAAAAGCCCTGGGCGCTGGCCAAACAGCCGGGACTGGAGGCGGAGGTGCAGGCCGCGTGCAGCATGGGCCTGAATCTGTTCCGGGTGTTGATGATCTATCTGAAACCGGTGTTGCCGGGCCTGGCCGAACAAGTCGAGCAATTCCTGCAAATTCGCCCGCTGCGCTGGGACGATACAGCGACCGCGTTGCTCGATCACCCCATCGCCGAATTTAAGCCGTTGATGCAACGGGTGGAAATGGCGCAGATTAACGCGATGGTCGAGGCGTCCAAAGAAAGTTTCCCGTCCGCCGAAGCCGCGCCGCCCGCCGGGCCGCTGATTGACGATCCGATCAGTCCCACCATCACGATTGACGATTTCGCCAAAATTGATCTGCGCGTGGCGCGGATCGTCAAGGCCGAAGCGGTGACTGGCGCGGACAAACTGGTGCGCCTGGAACTGGATTTGGGCGGAGAAACCCGTCAGGTGTTCGCCGGGATTAAATCCGCCTACGCGCCGGAAGATTTGCAAGGCCGACTCACCGTGATGGTCGCCAATCTCGCTCCGCGCAAAATGCGTTTTGGCGTTTCCGAAGGCATGGTGCTGGCGGCGGGCGGGCCGAGTGGGATTTATCTGCTCAGTCCCGACAGCGGCGCGGAACCGGGACTGCGGGTGAAATAATCCGCCGCTGCGCGGGTCAAAAGTCTGCACGGCTAAACCGCTCAGGGCGGCGGCCCCCTAGGATGTTGCACTGGCGCCGCGCCACGCCTCACAGGAGCCAAAAAGCGATGGACATTCCCGGTTACGCCATCGTGCGCCAACTCGGCGTCAGCGACATGGCGACGGTTTATCTGGCGACGCAAGGCCGGCTGAATCGTCCGGTCGCCTTGAAAGTCTTGCATCCGACCTTGGCGGCTCATGAAGATTTCACCCGGCGCTTTCTCCACGAAGGCCGGGTGATTGATCTGCTGCGCCATCCGCAAATCGTCCCGCTGTTCGAGTTCAATTTCCATGAGCCTTATCACTACTTCTCCATGGAGTTTTTGCCGGGCGGAACCCTGGCGCAACACATTCAGCAAGGACTGATCCCGGAGCGGGCGTTATTCATCACCCGATTGATTGCCGGGGCGCTGGCTTATGCCCACCAGCGCGGCGTGATTCACCGCGATCTCAAACCGCGCAATATTCTGTTTCGCCAGGACAACACGCCGGTATTGACCGATTTTGGCATTGCCAAGGTCATGGACGGCTCCTCGACGCTGACGATGCGCACGCTGACGGTTCACCATCTGCGCTATTTGAGTCCCGAACAGGCCGCTGGAAAAACTTTGGATGGGCGTTCCGACCTGTACGGTCTCGGTGCGATTTTTTATGAGATGCTCACCGGCCAGCATCCTTATCCCGCTAATGATCTGATCGACCTGCTGGATATGCAGGACGCCATTCCCGAATTGCCCAAGGAGCTGGAAGCCTTTCAGCCGGTATTGAACCAACTGCTGGCAAAAAAACCGGAAGATCGCTTTGCCCAGGCCGAACAACTGGTCGATGCGCTGATTCGGCTGGAAACTGCGCGGTACTCTATCGCCAGCGGCGTACCTACCGCGCCACTGATTGGCGGTCTGGGGAAAATCGCCGATGCGCCGCCTTCAATTACCGTCATTCCAGAACCCGCGCCGGCTAAAACCGAACCGATTCCAGCGCCAGTGAAAATCGCAGCACAGAAACCGCCGCGCTGGAAAACGGCATGGACTATCGGTGGTTCCCTGTTTTTTCTAGTAGCCGCCAGCAGTGGCGTTTACCTGACACTGTTCCGCTCTCCCGCCCCGCAATCCGCTGCGCCGATTCCCTATCCTGACGCTGATACCGAGGCGATAAAGCGTCAGGTCGAGGAACGCGCCCGCCAGCAGATCATTGAAGAACGCTTGCGGCGCAGTGTTGAAGAAGAGGCGAAACGTCAGGCGCTGGAAGCGGAACGGCTGCATCAAATCGAAGAAGAGGCGAAACGTCAGGCCATTGAGGCTGAACGCCTGGGTAAAATTGAAGAAGAGGCGAAACGTCAGGCTGCGGAAATGGAACGCTTGCGCAAGATTGAAGAAGAGGCCAAACGTCAGACCGTTAAACCGCCTGCGCCGGAACCGGAAAAATCCCCGGCGGTTACGCCAGCCCCGCGCAAAATTCCCGCTACCGCCAAACCTGTTGAACCGGCGCATTCGCCCGCCGCCGCTGAGATCAAACGTAAACCCGCAGTTGCGGAAACCAGCACCGCTAAAACGAACCAGAGTCGCCGATGTGGAAATCTTCTGAGCCGTATTACACTTGGAGAGCCGGTTTCTAATGAAGACCGGATGTTCCTTACCAAGGAGTGCCGCTGATGAAAAAACCACTGTTCAGCCATACCGCCATGCACAGCCGTCGGTGGATTGCGCTGGCGATGGGCGCACTACTTAGCGCCTGCGCAACGGCCCCGACCCCTCCCCCATCCGCCGCGACCCCGCCGCCGGTATTGCCCTTTGATGAAGCGGTGTTAAAAGCCGCCAACGATTTATTCAGCAAGGCCCAAGCCGCTTCGCCGGCGTCCACAACCCAACACACGCTGGTGATTGATCCGCTGGTTGATGGGATGACCGGCTATCAATCCAGCGCCACCCTGTCCATGCAATCCCGGATTGAGCAACTGGCGCGGGATCAATATCCGCAATTTAACGTACAACCGTTTTCTGCGGCGGCGGTAGAACAAGCGCCGATTGTGCTGGTGGGCACCTTCACCACCGTCAATCAGGACGGTAAAACCGAAGGCAATCGTGAAGCCTGGCGGATTTGTCTGGCCCTGGCGGATTTGCAATCGGGCAAGATCATCGCTAAAGGCGTGGCGCGGGCGCAACTAACCGGGGTGGACGCCACGCCGATTCGGCAGTTCCGCGAAAGTCCGGCCTGGATGAAAGACCCGGCGATTGAGGGGTATATTAAAACCTGTCAGGGCACTAAACCGGGCGACCCGATCAATCCGGTTTACGCCAGCCGGATCAAGACCGCTGCGGTGATTAGCGAGGCGATTAACGACTACGATGCCGGGCGTTATCAACAGGCGCTGGATCGCTATACGGCGGCTTTATCCATGCCCGGCGGCGAGCAGTTACGCACTTATAACGGCCTGTATTTAGCCAACTGGCAATTAGGCCGCCGTAATGCAGCGGAGCAGTCTTTCAGCCAACTGG
>JBDHRB010000127.1:0-6676 GCA_039807355.1 Candidatus Competibacteraceae bacterium | reverse complement strand
AGGCAGATTGATATTATCTGCCAATCAAAATGCTATGGCAAAAAATTCATTGGGTAAGCATGAAACACATTTTCAAAATAATGATTTTTTTTGGACACATAGTTTGATCGCCAATGGACACATAGTTTGATCGCCAATGGACACATAGTTTGATCGCCAATGGACACATAGTTTGATCGACAACGGACACATAGTTTGATCGCCAAACCATGTTTCCATTTGAAGAGTGATGCGGAATAACAAGTTAAAAAGCCCGTTTACATGGCCCTTAAACGGCATTTAAAGGCGGCAAGTCAATATCCTTATTTTCGATTTGCTCCATAAAAAAATATATGTGTATAATTTGTATTTAACAAATAAGTCGAAAAAGTTCCAGCGGGTAGGCTCAACCTACCATTTCAACTTTTATACATACTTGTAGTGCTTTCACCAAGCCGGTTAAGCCGCCTTGGCGGCGCTGACAGTCGGGTAGATCAGGAACGCCGTCGCCACGCCACCACCTTGCAGGCCGGCGCGGCGCTGACAGTTGGATAGATCAGAAACGCCAGTCGGTTCCGATTCGCCCTTGCCAAAGTGTTGGACTCCTAGCGCCCCGGCCATACCGCGCCGGGCGGCTGAATCTGCAACTGGACTCGCAGCGCCCCGGCCATATCGCCAAGATCGAAGTGTTGGACTCGCAGCGCCGGGCGGCTGAATCTGCAACTGGACTCGCAGCGCCCCGGCCATATCGCCAACATCGAAGTGTTGGACTCGCAGCGCCGGGCGGCTGAACCTGCAACGGGACTTGGTGCGGCTGTTCAGTCGGTTCCAATTCGCCCTTGCAGGCCGGCGCGGCGCTGACAGTCGGATAGATCAGGAGCGCCGTTGCTGGTTGCCGGCGCGGTTCAGCGAACAGCAGCGCCGTCGCCTCTTCGCCACGTCGCCACCTTGCAGGTCTTGGCGCGGTTCAGCCGCCCGGCGCTGACAGTCGGTTCCGGTTCAGCCGCCCGGCGCGGTTCAGCGAACAGCAGCGCCGTCGCCTCTTCGCCACGTCGCCACGCCACCACCTTGCAGGCCGGTACGGCGCTGACAGTCGGGTAGATCAGGTTCCGCCGTCGCCACGCCACCATCTTGTAGGCCTTGGTGCGGCTGATCAGTCAGGTAGATCAGGAGCGCCAGCCGGTTCCAATTCGCCCTTGCCGAAGTGTTGGACTCGCAGCGCCCCGGCTAGCCAATTTGCCGAAACGGCAATACTTGTGCGCCGGATTGCTGCTGATCTAGCCAATCCGCCCATACCTGCATCATGCGCCGTCGATCCTCAAGATGCTGGGTTCTATTGTACGCCCGCCCGTTAGGGTCTTTTACGGTATGGGCTAATTGCTGTTCTATAATGTCAGGGCGGAAATTTAAGCGTTCATCTAATGCCGTTCGCGCCATCGCTCTAAATCCATGTCCGGTCATTTCATCCTTGCCGTAGCCCATGCGGCGCAAGGCGGATAAAACCCCGTTGTTTGACATGGGGCGCTTGTTGGTTCTAGGGCTAGGGAAAACGTATTGCCCATTTCCCGTTAGGGCGCGAAGTTCTTTGAGAATCGCTACGGCTTGCGTTGCTAAGGGGATCAACAACGCCTCTTTCATTTTCATCCGTTCCGCCGGAATGGTCCATAACGCCGCGTCTAAATCTATTTCCGTCCATTGCGCTTGTCTGAGTTCGCCGGGGCGAACAAAAACCAGCGGCGCAACGCGCAAGGCACATTTCGTAACGAATGAGCCTTGATAGCTGTCTATCGCCCGCAACAAACCGCCGATTTCCTTTGGTTCGGTTATCGCGGGATGATGTTTTGATTTCGCTGTAGACAATGCGCCTTTCAAATCAGCCGCTATATCCCGTTCCGCCCGTTGTGTAGCAATCGCATATCGAAAAACTTGACCGCAAATTTGCAAGGCTCTATGCGCGGTTTCAATTGCGCCTCTGCTTTCGATTCGCCGCAAGGTGTTTAATAGTTCCGGCGCGGTTAAATCGCAAACCGATTGATTTCCAATCCAAGGGAATAAATCCCGTTCTAATAATTTAATGATCTTGTTGCTGTTGCTGACTGCCCATTGAATCGCCTGTTTTCCATGCCATTCACGCGCAATCACTTCAAAACTGTTCGCCCGTCGCTCGCCCGCTGCCTGTTTTTGCGCCTTGCGGACCGTGCCGGGGTCTATCCCGTCCGCAATTTGCCGCCGCGCATCTTCCCGGCGTTCACGGGCCTTGGATAAGGGAATATCCGGGTAGCAGCCAAGCGCCAGCGTTTTCCGCTTGGCGTCAAACCGGTAATCCAGCCGCCAATATTTCCCGGTAGTGTTGACTAGAAGATACATGCCGCGCCCGTCCGCTAGTTTGTACGGCTGATCTTTAGGCTTGGCTTTCCTGACAGAAATATCGTTCAAGGCGTCTTTGAGCATGATGAGCGCATCCATAGAGGTAGGGGCCAATTGACGGTATCTAAAGCCCGCTCAAACTCAGATACCGTCAAAAATACCGTCATTATGCCCGCGATTCAGCGGTACGGGGTGCGCTCCCTTGAAACAACAAAACCCCGGTTAGCGTTGCGCCAAGCGGGGTTGTGGAATGGGATGAAACAGGATGGAATTTGAATTTGGTGCCCCGGACAGGAATTGAACCTGTGACCTCACCCTTAGGAGGGGTGCGCTCTATCCAACTGAGCTACCGGGGCCAGGAAGGCGGCGAGGGTTAAGAATAGCCGATCCGGCTGAAATCAAACAAGCGCAGCGCCGGACCGCGACCGGGTTGGCCAGGGCAACTGAAACTCCCGGCGGCTGGCGACGGCCCAGGTGATTTCTACGATGCGGGCAGCCCCGGCGCTAGCGATCTGCAAGACAGTCGATGAGCGCGTACCGTAGCCTGGCGCATCAATAAAAATCGCCGACAGCCAGCGCTCCCACTCCAGCGGCACGCCGGTTTGCGGCAGATCAGCATCCGCCGCCAGGGCGCGATCCGTTAGGATCGGCAGCAAATCATCCGGGGTCGGGTCGCGCTGCTGCTCCAACACCCCGCGCAGCATCGCCAGCGCCCGTTTGAGCTTGGGCCAGGGCGTATCCAGCAAATGATTGCTCAAACCATAAAGGCCCGGCTCCAGACGTTGCGGTTCGCCGGCGCAGTTTGAGTAGTAATACAGGCCGGCAGCATCACCCAACACCAGATTGAAGCCGTTGTAGCGGTCTGCGCTCAATCGCAACCGTTCCAGCGCGGTGCTGGCCGACGGCTTCCCTTGCAGGTAGTCGCTGACCAGATGGCCCCGCGAGGGCGCGTCAACCTTGGTCTGACGCGGATCGCGGTAATTGGTCAGTGCGGCGAAGCGTCCGGAGCCGGTCACGCCCATCCAGGTTCCGCCGGCCTGAAGATCGCGCCCGGCCAATAAATCCGGCGCTTCCGCCCAGAACGCCAGCGGCGCAGTTGGACGCGCATGAAATTCATCGCGGTTGGCGGCGACCAGCAGTTCATAGCCGGGATGGCAACGATAGGCCATTAAGATCAGGCACATGGCGGGCAACTCCAATCAACCATCGCCGTCAAAGGGTTTCAGCAGGTTCAGGGTCATGGCCATGCGGATCAATTGCGACAGAGTGCGGGCGGCCATTTTCTGCATGACCTTGGCCCGATGCGCTTCGACGGTTTTATGACTCAGCGCCAGTTGATCGGCGATTTCCCGGTTGGACAGACCCTCGGCGACCCGCTGCAAAATGTCCTGTTCGCGGGGGGTCAGGGTAGCAAAGCGGTCGAGCAGCGCCTGCCGCCAGGCTCTGGCCCCGCGCCGGATACGATCCTCAGCGAGGGCGTGATGCACACCGTCGAGCAGCAGTTGTTCATTGATCGGTTTTTCCAGAAAATCCATCGCTCCCTGCTTCATGGCGGCCACCGCAGTCGCCACATCGCTGTGATAGGTCATCACGATCACCGGCAGATCCATGCCCTGGGTGCGCAAATCGTCCATACTGGCCGGGGTCAATCCCGGAACATGCAGATCGAGCAGCAGACAGGCGGGGCGTTGCGGCTGGTAGGCGCTCAGAAACGCCGCCAAATCCGCAGAGGCCCAGACCGATAATCCGACCGACTCCATCAACCGGCGTAGCGCATCACGCGCCACCGGGTCCGGCTCCAGAATATAAATGATCGGCGTATTGCAATGGCTCATCGTCGTCGCGCCATGAAAAAACTGCGCCAGAGTATAAAACATCCGATCTGCGCCGGAGGAGTTCGGTACAATGCCGCGTCACTTTATTCATCCTGGAGCCTTGCCGCCATGACTGCATCTTCTGCTGCCGAAGAGCTTTTCGTGTTACGTCAGGACGAGGCCGGCGTCGCCACGCTGACGCTCAATCGCCCCAAACAATACAACGCCCTGTCCCAGGCCATGTTGAACGCCCTGCAAGCGGCGCTCGACGCCATCGCTACCGATTCGACGGTGCGGGTGGTGGTCATCGCGGGAAGCGGCGCGGCGTTTTGCGCGGGCCACGACCTGAAGGAAATGCGCGCCAACCCGGAGCGAGCCTTTCATCAGTCCCTGTTTGCTCAGTGCGGCCAGATGACGCTGACTCTTCAGCGCCTGCCGCAGCCGGTGATCGCCCGGGTGCAGGGCATCGCCACCGCCGCCGGTTGTCAACTGGTGGCCGCCTGCGATTTGGCCGTGGCCGCTGACAATGCCCGGTTCGCCGTCTCCGGCATCAACGTTGGCTTGTTCTGCGCTGCTCCCGGCGTGGCGTTGAGCCGCAATCTGGGCCGCAAGCCGGCGCTGGAAATGTTGCTGACCGGCGAGTTTATCGACGCGCCGACCGCCCTGCGCCTGGGCTTGATTAACCGCATCGCGCCGCTGGAGCAACTGGACGCCGCAGTCTGGCGGCTGGCCGACGCCATTTGCAACAAGTCGCCGCTGGCGATTCGCATGGGCAAGGAGCTGTACTATCGGCAACTGAACTTGCCGCTGGAGGAAGCCTACGCCTGCGCCAGCCAGAGTATGGCCTGCAATATGGACAGTGCAGACGCCCGCGAGGGTATTGACGCTTTCATCGCCAAACGCAAGCCGATTTGGCAAGGTTGTTAAATCAAAGTGCAGTGCTGAAACAACAGATCGTCGGGCTAGGCCCGGCGCAATCCCTGATATTTTGTAAAACCGGACAATAACAAACCCCTCGCTGGAGGAATACCCGATGAGCGCCCGCGCCCAATCCATGTATGAAATGAATCTTGAGCAAAATCCGGCCAACTATGTGCCGCTGACTCCGTTGACCTTTATCGAGCGCGCCGCTGCGGTGTATCCCGATCATCTGGCCGTGGTGCATGGTTCGGTGCGACGCAGTTGGGCGCAGACCTATGCGCGTTGTCGGCGGCTCGGTTCAGCGCTGCAACGGCGCGGCTTTGGTCAGGGCGATACCGTGGCGGTGATGTTGCCCAACATCCCGGAGATGTTCGAGCTGCACTTTGGCGTGCCGATGAGCGGCGCGGTGCTCAACACCCTGAATATCCGTCTGGACGCTGAAGCCATCGCTTTCATGCTCGAACATGGCGAGGCGAAAGTCCTGTTCACCGACCGCGAATTTTCCGACACCATCAGCAAGGCGCTGCGCTTGATTCAACCAGGGAAACGTCCGCTGGTGATCGACGTAGATGACCCAGAGTTTATCGGCGGCGAGGCGCTGGGAACGCTGGATTATGAAACGCTGCTAGGCGAGGGCGATGCCGAATTTGCCTGGTCGTCGCCGGCTAACGAATGGCAGGCGATCTCGCTGAATTACACCTCCGGCACCACCGGCAACCCGAAGGGCGTGGTTTACCATCATCGCGGCGCTTATTTGAATGCGGTGTGCAACGTGGTGGTGTGGAATATGGGCCTGCATCCGGTCTATCTGTGGACCTTGCCGATGTTCCATTGCAACGGCTGGTGTTTCCCGTGGACCATCGCCGCCGCAGCCGGCACCAACGTCTGCCTGCGCCAGGTGCGCGCCGATATGATTTTCGACCTGATTAAACAGGAGAAAGTCAGCCATTTCTGCGGTGCGCCGATTGTATTGAATCTGCTGAAGAATTCCCCGGACGAGATGAAGGCGGGGATTAACCACCCGGTCAAGACCATGACCGCCGGGGCGGCGCCGCCAGCAGCGGTGATCGAGGGCATGGAGCGGATGAATTTTGAGGTCACCCACGTCTATGGCCTGACCGAGAGCTATGGGCCGGCGGTGGTCTGCGCCTGGCACGACCACTGGAATGAATTGAGCCTGCCGGAACGGGCGGCGCTGAAATCGCGCCAGGGCGTGCGCTACCCGATGCTCGAGGAGTTGATCGTCGCCAACCCGCAAACTCTGGAGCCGGTGCCGAAAGATGGTGAAACCATCGGCGAAATTTTCATGCGCGGCAACAATATTATGAAGGGTTATTTGAAAAACCCCGGCGCTACCGAAGAAGCCTTCCAGGGCGGCTGGTTCCACAGCGGCGATCTGGCGGTCTGGCACGAGGACGGCTACATCGACATTAAGGACCGCTCCAAGGACATTATCATTTCCGGCGGCGAGAACATCTCGACGATTGAAGTCGAGGATGTGTTGTACCGGCATCCGGCGGTGCTGGAAGTGGCGGTGGTGGCCCGTCCGGATGAGAAATGGGGCGAGACGCCTTGCGCCTTCGTCACCCTCAAGC
>JBDHRB010000126.1:0-6698 GCA_039807355.1 Candidatus Competibacteraceae bacterium | reverse complement strand
AAGCCTTTTCATTGGAACAAGCACCTGTTTCTTTTTGAGAAAGTGGACCATGTAACCATCGAAAAAAATCATTTTGAACAGGGCTTTCACCCGTCTAAAGATATGCCGGTAACCCTTTCGGGGGCAGGCGCTGTACAGGTTAGGGAGTAATAGAAGCTGAAAAGGCCAAACCCCGCAAAAGCCTCCTCCAACCACTAAGTTTTTGGGAAAAGAAAGGCCTCCGCTTTGTCAATTTTTCCCTCACTTGTCCCTTTTAGTGCGGTGGTGAAAATTAGCGATAATAACGTTTTTGCGATTATACACGCCTCCTTTCAAAAACGAAATCATTCAGTTTTAATTTTATTGGAGCACCCGTATTCATCCTATTCGTGTTTTTTATTGTAATCAACTATGAAAACATAAACAAAACACGAAATAAATACAATAAACGTAAATATATTTTGAAGCTAACTGATTGAAAATAAGAAATAATTGGGCTTTTAATGTTTTTTTTGCCAGAATTTTGAAACATGTGTATATTTGGGAGTTAGCGGCCATTCTATGGCGACAGTGTAGCTTAAAAAATAACCTGACAACAACAAGTATTATTTTACATCAATGACTGAACTTGACAAACTAATAGAACACCGAAAAGAAAAAGTCCGACTGATGAAGTTGGACGGAGATAATTCTCATAAATTGCTCGCTGACCTTTATGGCAGTCCGACACATTTTATTACGGAACTACTTCAAAATGCCGAAGACGAGGGAGCAAAAAACGTTTCTTTTGAACTCACAGATAGCGAACTCATTTTTTCGCATGATGCACCTAAACTTTTTGACTTTTTAGATATTAGGGCTATTTCAAACTTTGGAGACAACCAAGAGAAAAAAGAAAAGCCAAACGCAATTGGACGGTTCGGTATTGGCTTTAAATCTGTTTACTCTATTACAGATACACCACGAATAGTTTCAGCCGACTTTGATATAACTATTAAAGACTACAATGTTCCTGAAAGAACAAACGGACTAAATACTGAATATTTTAATGGGACTAAAATATTTTTACCTTTCAAAGAAGATGATGCAAAAAGATTGAAAACATTTGAACTAATAAGCAATGAGCTTTCAAACCTTAACTTAAATTATCTACTATTCCTATCAAATATTCAATCAATAATATGGCAAACACCACAAAATAGCGGATTATATGAAAGAGAAATTAATGGAAAAGATAACAAGTTCATCACTCTAAAATCCACAACAAAAACCATTAATTATCTTCTACTTGAGCAAAGCGTGTCAATTGAAAATAAAAACCTTTCAATAAAACTTGCCTTTCAGCTTGATGAAGAAAACAAAAGAAAAATAGTTGCTTGCGATAAATCATCACTCTTTGTCTTCTTCCCAACAAAGATTGAAACAAATTTAAAGTTCTTAGTTCACGCACCATTCTTCACAACACCAGCTCGTGAAAACATACAAGAAGGTGATAATATAATAAATATTGAAGCAGACCACAGAAACGAACAACTTAGAAAAGAACTTGGAAAATTACTATCTAATAGTTTGGAGTTATTCAAACGTCTCAAATTTTTAAATGTTGATCTTTTAAATGTATTGCCAATTGATAAAAACCAATCTTTTCGCTCTGACATATACAAGGAACTTTACAACTCTGTAAAGACTACTCTTATTACGCCAGCAAATCAATTTTTGCCAAATGCAAATGGCGGTTTTTCATCTTCCAACGAACTAATGCTATTAGGAAGTGCAGACCTTGCAGATTTATTAACTCCAAAACAAGCGAAGAAACTCTTTGGACGAAGTTTTTGGATTAGCAAAAAAATAACAAATGACAAGACAAAAGTGTTAAGAGACTATCTCTACTATGACTTACAAATTCCTGAATTTGATTTAACTGGTTTTGCTTCCAAAATTGACAATTCCTTTATGACTGAACAGCCTGACAAATGGTTAATTCAATTTTACAAGGCTGTAAACAAAGCTCCTGGTCTTTGGAGAGCAGGAACAAAACCTTCAAGCAATGGAATACTACGCAGCAAACCAATAATTAGAATTGAAAGTAACAATGGAACAAAACAAGTTGTTCCCTTTCAATCAAATGGTAAACCCAATGCATTTCTACCAACTAAAGAGCATTCAAAATATGCGACAGTAAAAAGCAACATAGCAAAAAACAAGGAAGCAAGAAAATTTTTAGAGGATTTAGGATTAACTCCACCTGATTTATTCGCTGAAATAAATGAGTTCATATTACCCAAATTCAAATCAGGCAATACATGTGATGAATATTTCCAAGACATTAGAAAAGTGCTTGAAGCATTTCAACTGCAAAATCAAGAAAAAAGGAAAAGACTTATTCAAGATTTAAAAGAGTGTCCTTTTATCTTAGGATATAACCCATCAACAGGCGAAGTGAAACATTTAAAGTATAATTCAATTTACTTTAGCAACGAACTTTTCCATTCTTATTTCAAAGACAATCCAGAGGTGTATTATGTAGCAGAAGAGCAATATTCATTATCGGAAACAGAACATTTACAACTGATAAATCTTCTAACTGAAGTTGGGGTTAAATCAACATTGTGGAGAATAGAATTTGACCCCAAATTTGATTGGCAAGAAAAATCACGATTAAGAAACGGCTCATCCTACACAACAGAATATTATTGCAAAGATTATCGCCTTGATGGCTTAGATAATTTTCTTAGTCGTGAGTTAACACTTGAAAATTCTGTTTCATTATGGAAGCTCCTTTCAAAGTGTATTTCAGAAAATTCAAACCCATTTTATCAAAGAAAATATTTTCAGGGTGAATATTCCTATAAGTATTATTCTGATTATACAAAAAACTTTGACGCTCATTTTTTGAAACAACTTAAAAATTCAAAGTGGATATTCATAAATGGATTAGAATATAAACCGAGCGAAATTTCCTACTCAACACTACCTGAAAATTATAAAGAAAACGGTGGCGATATTCGACTACTTGCAGAAGTATTAGACTTTAAGCCAGATGAGATAAAAGCTATTGAGGAAAAAACGGGTGGTAAGTTCTTATCAAAAGAAGAAGCTAAAGAATGGGAAGAATTTCAGAGACTGAAAACCGAACAATCAAATAACACCAAAGATGATATACAACAACAAATTGAAGAAGAAAAATTTGAACCTGATTTAAAACCAACAGAAGTAGAAATAAAATCTAGAGAGTTAGAGGCATCGGACATAAATATTGAGTTCAACACAAGTCAAGGCGAAACTACAACTGCAAACAAAACAGAAGAAAGTGAAGTGAATGACAACAATTCATCAGGAGGCGAAACTCCAAAAGACGAAAAACCGATAGTAAGTCAAAAAATTTTAAATGACATTGGTGATTGGGGACAGGATTACGTATTTAGAGATTTATCTGATGAATTTATAACTGACAATGAGATTGAAATTGTTGATTTGAATAAAAAAGGAATTATGGGTGTGGGTGCTGACTTTATTATAAAAAGAGGCAGCGAAATAACGAGAATTGTTGAAGTAAAATCAACTATTGAAACATTCGGGCAAACACTTTCAATTTCCGGGACACAGTGGGAAGTTGCAAGAAATTATTTCAAAGAAAACAATGGCGATAAGTATTGGATTTATTGTGTGTTTAATGCAGGAAAAGAAGATGCTGAAATTTTAAAAATTAAAAACCCAATTCAAAAATGGAAAGACGGAAAATTACTTGCTCACCCTGTTAATTTTATTGTAAAATGAGCTCTATCCAGACATATAGACGGACGAAAAAAGAAGAACGAACCGCTAACGAGCAGTTTTGCAAGAGCTGGGGTGAGGTGCAAAATTCAACATTTGTAATTCTATTCAGCGGTAGTGCTAAACTGAACTTTAGTGCTTCTATTTCCCAGCCCTCGCAAAGCTGCCAAAACGTTAGCGGGTATGCGACCAAAAAGTAGAAATACTCGAATAAACCCAAAACTTCATGGATGACAGTTTAAATAATATTTCCATTCAAGACATTACGTCAATTGTCAATTGTATTGTTGTAGTAATAGCTGCATTATATGCTTATCGACAATATAAAATATCTAAACTAATCAAATCAGAAGAAACACTTTTGAAAACATTTGAGTTTATTCAAAAAGAAGAATTTGTAAATGCAAGACGAGAAGTTCTAAAACGACTTGCAAATAAAGAGTTTTCCAATTGGAATGAAAAAGACATAAAGTATGCGGAGAAAGTTTGTAGAGATTATGATATAGCATATTTAATGAATGACCAATTAGGATATGCAAAAAATTGTAAGATAATTGCTATAAAATGGAATAATTCTATTATAAAATCATACTTAATAGTAAAACCTCTAATCGAGAAATATAGGACTGAACGAGGTAATGGATTTTTGCATCATTTTGATAAGTTGTATTGTTTAGCAAAAAATTTGGGAACTGATAATACAGACCAACTTGAAGAATATTATTAATAAGAGCATATTTTAGTTCTTAATGTTTTAGAGGAATGTAATGAAATCAATAGTTTCAAAAAAATAAGCACCAACTAAATATGGTAACGATTAATAAATACAACAGCACTAACGTTAACGAGCAGTTTTGCCAGATAGAGGACGATGTGCTTCGTTTCAAAGTTTTTCGTATATTTGAAGTGTCGTCTTTGCTTGGAAGTATTAGGTTAAAATCCGCTCCCCCGCAAAGCCGCCAGAAGTTATAGCCATTGGTAGTACGACACTCCGAACATTGACGAGACGACCAAAACATAAACAGAAAGTAAACCATTTTGACAGGTGAACAACATACAGACCATATTGCAAATGGACAGCGAGTAAGCCGATCCCGAATGCTTTCGGGACCGACCCTGTGTTTTTTATTTTTTCCCACACGCATTTTTTAAAAACAATTTTAGCCAGCCCGTCCCGAAAGCTTTCTGGAGCACATCTGGCTTTGCCCGACATCCCGATAGCTATCGGGACCAACCCCTCGCAAAACCAAAAAGCCTGTCCCGATTTTTCGGGAAGCCACTTTTTTACCACGAACCTATGAAAATTATCGGCATTAAAAACTTAACTTAGCAGACAATAAACGAATTAAATTTTAAGAGAAGATAATGGCTAAACAGAAAGCAACTACGGAAGAACCTTTAGAGAAACAACTCTGGAAAGCAGCCGACAAACTCCGAAAGAACATAGATGCGGCAGAATACAAACATATTGTTTTAGGTTTAATCTTCCTGAAATATATTTCTGATGCTTTTGAAGAATTGTATGCAAAATTAAAAACTGAGGAGGTAAACGGCGCCGACCCCGAAGACAAAGACGAATACAAAGCAGAAAATGTATTTTTTGTTCCGCAGGATGCCCGATGGACTTACTTGCAGTCCAAAGCGAAACAACCTGAAATCGGAAAGTTTGTGGACGATGCCATGGATGCCATTGAAAAAGAAAATGCTTCCTTAAAAGGGGTGTTGCCAAAAGTATTTGCCCGACAAAATTTGGACCCAACCAGTTTGGGAGAATTGATTGACTTGGTTGGAAACATTGCCTTAGGCGATGCCAAAGCAAGAAGTGCCGATGTGCTTGGACATGTTTTTGAATATTTCCTGGGTGAGTTTGCCCTTGCCGAAGGCAAAAAAGGCGGACAGTTCTATACGCCAAGAAGCGTGGTAGAATTATTGGTTGAAATGCTGGAACCCTACAAAGGGCGAGTGTTTGACCCTTGTTGTGGTTCGGGTGGTATGTTTGTTCATTCTGAAAAATTTGTAACCGAACACCAGGGAAAAGTAAATGACATTTCCATTTACGGACAAGAGAGCAACCAAACTACTTGGCGACTGGCTAAAATGAACTTGGCAATTCGTGGTATTGACAGCTCACAAGTAAAATGGAACAACGAAGGCTCTTTTTTGAACGATGCACACAAAGACTTGAAAGCCGATTATATCATTGCCAATCCACCTTTTAATGTGAGTGATTGGGGCGGGGACTTAATGCGAACTGATGGTCGTTGGCAATACGGCACACCACCAACAGGCAACGCCAATTTTGCCTGGATGCAGCATTTTATTTACCACTTAGCACCCAACGGACAAGCCGGTGTGGTATTGGCAAAAGGCGCTTTAACCTCCAAAACTTCAGGCGAAGGCGATATCAGAAAAGCGTTGGTTGAAAATGGTCTCATTGACTGCATTGTAAACCTACCAGCCAAGTTGTTTTTAAACACGCAGATTCCTGCTGCCCTGTGGTTTATGAGCCGCAACCGTACTTCGACAAGCTCAGCACAAGGAAAGTTTAGAAACCGCAGTAATGAAATTTTATTTATTGATGCCCGTAACTTGGGGTATTTGATCAACCGCAGAACCCGTGAACTATCACAGGAAGACATTGATAAAATAACCAGCACTTACCACAATTGGAGAAACCTTGCCGACAAGTATGAAGACATTGCCGGCTTTTGTGCATCTGTGCCTATAAACAAGGTGAAAGAACTCGACTATGTGCTTACACCGGGCAGATACGTGGGCTTACCCGATGAAGAAGACGACTTTAATTTTGCTGAACGCTTTGCCAGTTTAAAAGCTGAACTGGAAGAGCAGCTAAAAGAAGAAGCACGCTTGAATCAATTAATAGCTGAAAACCTGACTAAAATAAAATATTGAACTATGACAAAAGAAATGTCTAAATATACACC
>JBDHRB010000125.1:0-6712 GCA_039807355.1 Candidatus Competibacteraceae bacterium | reverse complement strand
GCTTACTGATCGGCGCGGCGCTGTTTCACGGTTGGCTGTGGCTGGCTGGCCGGCCTGCCGCCCCGGAGCATTGGGTGGTGGGCGCGTTGCCGGCGCTGACGCAACTGCCGCTGGCGGGGTGGCCGGATCAGGTTTGGCAAAGCGCGTTCTGGCGCGGCCTGCCCTGGTCGGTGATTTTGCACGCCGCCTTTGCCCTGGCGGTTTTATCCTCGCTCAACACCTTGCTGGCCGCAGTGCTGGCCGACACTGCGACCGGGTTGCGCCATAACGCCCGCCGCGAATTGCTGGCGCAAGGGTTTGGACAGCTCGCGGTCGGGCTGGCCGGCGGGCTGGCCGGTTCGGCCAGCGTCGGCGCAACCGCCAGCGCAGTGCAGGCCGGCGCTCGACGCTGGGCGGCGTTGAGCAGTGCGCTGCTACTGCTCGGCTTGCTCTGGTTTGCCGGTGCAGTCGGGCAGTGGCTGCCGACCAGCGCCCTGGCCGGAATCATCATCGCCTCGGCGCTCAATTTGCTGGAGACCGACATCATCGCCTGGGCGCGGCGGCCCAGAACCCGCCGCGATGCCGGGGTGGCCGTATTGGTGGCCGGAGTGACGCTCGGTTATGACCTGATGGCCGCAGTGCTGGTCGGTCTGAGCATCGCCATCCTGTTGTTTATTCACGCCCAAAGTCAGTTGCCGGTCATCCATCGTCGCCTGACCGCGCTTGAGCGGCGCTCGGTGCGGCAACGCCCAGCGGAACAGACGGAATCGCTGGCCGCTCACGGCGAGCGGATTGTCATGTACCAACTGCGCGGCGCTCTATTTTTCGCCAAAACCGATCAGTTGTTTGAGGAAATGCTGCCCGATTTGGAGCGTCCGGCCTGGGTGATTTTGCACTTGCGCCGGGTGATGCAAATTGATTTATCAAGCATTCGCCTGTTGCAGCAAATCGCTGCGCGGTTGGAAGCGCGGGGCGGCGAATTGCTGTTTTGCGAAGTCCGCGAGGATTTGGGCCTGGGCCGGGATGTCGAGCGCACCCTGCGTAAAATCAGTCTGCGTCCCGGGCGGTTGAACGTTCGCACCTTCGCCAGCGCCGATCAGGCGTTGGAATATGCGGAGAACGCTCTATTGCAGGCGCTCGGCCTGGAAGCGACTTTCTTGGAGCGGCGCGTCGGTTTGGCCGAGCTGGATTTATGCCGGGATATGCCGGCGGCGGAGCTGGCGGAATTGGCGGCGGTGCTGCGCGTGCGCGAGTTGGACAGCGGTGAGCGGCTGTTCAGCGCCGGCGAGAACGGGGCCGAGTTGTATCTGGTGTTGCGCGGACGGATCGACATTCGCCTGTCAGGGCGCGGCGATGATCACTATAAGCGGCTTGCCATTTACGGGCCGGGCACGGTGTTTGGCGAAATTGCCTTTCTTGATCCTGGCCCGCGCGCCGCCGAGGCGGTGGCGACGCGCCCGACCGAATTGCGCGTGTTGAATCGGGCGGATTTCCAGCGGTTGCAGGAAGCGCACCCGGAGGCGGCGCTGGCGTTGTTGCTGGCGCTGGGGCGCTTGCAAAGCCAGGCGCTGCGCTGGAGCGCCAGGGAAATCCAGCGGCTGATTGAATGGTAGATGCGGCGGGACGACAGATCGTTACGGCGGTCGCGGCGCAAGCGTCCGGCGGTTTAGCCCACCCGAAAATACGCCTCGCGCTCCGGCAGATCGACGCCGGTCAAACGCAGCGGCAGCACGCTGTCCGGGGCCGCGCTGTCGGCGACTTTGACCCGGGTTTCCAGGGCCAGCGCCGCAATCAGCACGGCGCTGCGCGGCGTTCGCTTTTCCACCAACACGCCCTCGCCCTGCCAGCCGGGATGTTGCTGGAGATAAACCGTCGTCCAATGCTGGCGGGACAGCCGTTCAGCGCGGCGCACTCCAGCCGCAGCGGCTTCCGCCGCGCCGACCCGCGTCACAATCGTTTGGGCGTCGAGCGGATCAGCGCCGCGCAACAGGGCGCGTAATTGTTGATGGGCGACCAGATCGAGATAGCGCCGCAGCGGACTGGTCGCCTGGGCGTACACCTCCAGCCCCAACCCGCCATGTGCGCCGGGCTGGCTGCTGTATTGCCGGGGACGCATACTGCGCCGCAGCGCGTGCATCGCCGCCAGACTGGTCGGCTGCCGCTCCGCAGCGTCTACCGGCTCTTGGGTGGTAAACGGGAAGGGCAGGCCCCGCTCCAGGGCAAAACGGGCGGCGGCTTCGCCGGCCATGACCATGGCTTCCGCCACCAGCATCCGACTGCGCAGCCGGGGCAGGGGTTGAATATCGACCTGACCGGCGCTGACGCGGATTTTCACTTCCGGCAGGTCAATGAACACAGCGCCCCCGGCGCGGCGTCGGGCCTGATGACGTTCGGCTTGCTCATACAGGCTGCGGAATGGCTCCTGGTCTAACTGCGCCTCGACCTGTTCGTAGGTCAGGCGCTGCACCCGCACCCAACTGGGCGTCACTTCAACCTCGGTGACCCGGCCTTGCGCATCCAGACTCAGGCCAAAAGACAGCGCCGGGGAAATGTCCTGCAAGCCCAAACCCAGTTGTTGCAGTGCAGCGTCCGGCAGCATCGGGATGGTGGTTTCCGGCAGATACAGGGTTGCTCCGCGTCCACGCGCCTCGACATCGGCGGGGCTGTCCGGCGCAACCAGCGCCGCGACATCGGCGACATGCACCCACAGCCGGTTTCCATCCAGACTCAGCGCATCGTCAGGATCGAGATTGCCCGCATCGTCGATGGCGAAGGCCGGCAGACCGGTCAAATCCAGGCGCGGCTCCTGCGCCAGCCCGGTCAAGGCGATGCGCGGCGGGTACAGGATCACCCCGGCGCGGCGCGGCCAGGGATTGTGCTGTTCGTTCCAGTAGCCGAGGCGCAGCAACAGAGCGTGGGCGCTTTCCGGGGTTTGCTGGCATTCCAGCGCCTGCAACACCCGGCTCTGCTCGCGTTCTCCCCAGATCAGCTCTTCGACTTCAGCCAGATAGCGGGCATCCTCTGGCGCGCAGCGGTTGGCCCGCGCCCGCTGCAAAAAGCCGTTCCAGGCTTCGCGTTCCGCCGCCTTTGCCTGGCGAACGATGCGCGCCTGTTCAACTTCCGCCAGGGGTCGGGCGTTAATCGCTTCAGGCGTTCCCTGAAAATACAGCCCTTCATCGACCAGCCGCCAAACCGCCCAGGCGGTCGCCGGGGTATAAGCGCCATAAATCAGCTCCGCCAGCTCGGTCAAGGTGGTTTGGCCGCCGTCCAGCAGCTCGCAGGCCGCTTCCACTTCGCCGGCGGGGAGGTCTGCCCAGGCGCGCAGCGAAGGCAACGGCCCCGGATGCAGCAGCGCGACATCTTTGGGCCGGACCCGCAGCGAGCGGCCGTCTTCCAGTTCAATGTCCAGCTTGTCGCCAAGCGCCGCGACCCGGGCGGGAGCATTCTTGTACAGCACCAGACTGTTTTGCGGGATGTTCATCAGGATTCGCAAGCGCCGGGGAGGCGGATCAAGGCGTGAAGGATCGGCAGGGTGAATCTGCATCATAACAAAAGTTGCGGAGATTCCCGCCGGCGGTCACCGCCATGAAAATCACAAACCGCATAGCGCGGAACGCCTAAAAACCTTATGATAATTAATGGAGCTAAGACCAGCGGTCTGGCCGCCCGGCGCCCGACCAGAAAATACAACATTGTTAATTTAGTTGGAATTAATTGGCCTTGACCGAGCTTTCCCGCTTCATTATTCCAGCTTTTATCCAGTCCGCGGTGGCGCGGACTTTCCAGCTCTCGCCGTCGCCAGTATTCCTGGCGATGCCCGATACCTAACGAGGAGTAGAGCGTTCATGCATGACATCATTCAGCAATTAGAACAGAAACGCGCCGGGGCCCGGCTGGGTGGAGGCCAGCGCCGCATCGACGCGCAACACAAGCGCGGCAAGCTGAGCGCCCGCGAACGCATCGAAGTGTTGCTCGATGCAGGCAGTTTTGAAGAGTGGGATATGTTTGTCGAACATCGTTGCAGCGATTTCGGCATGGCCGACACTTCGACTCCCGGCGACGGCGTAGTCACCGGCTATGGCACGATCAATGGCCGGATTACTTTTGTCTTCAGTCAGGATTTCACCGTGTTCGGCGGCTCGCTGTCCGAGGCTCACGCGGAAAAAATCTGCAAGATCATGGATCACGCTATCAAGGTCGGTGCGCCAGTGATCGGTCTGAATGATTCCGGCGGCGCTCGCATTCAGGAAGGCGTCGCTTCATTGGCCGGCTACGCCAATGTCTTCCAGCGCAACGTCATGGCTTCCGGGGTGATTCCGCAGATTTCCGTGATTATGGGTCCCTGCGCCGGCGGCGCGGTCTATTCCCCGGCGATGACCGACTTCATTTTCATGGTCAAGGACACTTCTTATATGTTCGTGACCGG
Organism: Candidatus Competibacteraceae bacterium; assembly: GCA_039807355.1. GTDB lineage: Bacteria > Pseudomonadota > Gammaproteobacteria > Competibacterales > Competibacteraceae > UBA2383. The sequence goes on along the minus strand of JBDHRB010000125.1, from coordinate 2,307 downwards.
CCCGGAAGTGGTGAAGACCGTCACTCATGAGGAAGTCACCGCTGAGGAACTGGGCGGCGCAGTCACCCACTCGACCAAATCCGGCGTCGCCGACCGCGCCTTTGAGAACGACATCGAAGCGTTGTTGATGCTGCGGCGCTTCATGAACTACCTGCCGTCGAATAACAAGGACAAGCCGCCGTTCCGCCCGACGCCCGATCCGGCGGATCGCCAGGATTACTCGCTGGATACCCTGGTGCCGGACAATCCGAACAAGCCCTACGACATGAAGGAATTGATCCTGAAGGTCGTGGACGATGTGGATTTCTTCGAGGTGCAACCGGAGAACGCCAAGAACATCATTGTCGGTCTGGCGCGGATGGACGGCTGGCCGGTGGGCATCGTCGCCAATCAGCCGATGGTGCTGGCCGGCTGTCTGGACATCAAGTCCTCGATCAAAGCCGCCCGCTTCGTGCGCTTCTGCGACGCTTTCAACATTCCGATCATCACCTTCGTCGATGTCCCCGGCTTTATGCCCGGCACCGCCCAGGAATACGGCGGCATCATCAAGCATGGCGCGAAGCTGCTCTACGCTTTTGCCGAATGCACCGTCCCCAAAGTCACCGTCATCACCCGCAAAGCCTATGGCGGGGCTTATGACGTGATGAGTTCCAAGCATCTGCGCGGCGACGTCAACTTCGCCTGGCCGACTGCGGAAATCGCGGTCATGGGGCCGAAAGGCGCGGTGGAAATCATTTTCCGACAAGACATCGGCGATCCGGCCAAGATCGCCGACCGCACCGAGGAATATCGCAAGAAATTCGCCAACCCGTTCATCGCCGGGCATCGCGGCTTCATCGACGACGTGATCATGCCGCACGGCACCCGCAAGCGCATCTGCCGCTCGCTGGCCATGTTGCGGGACAAGGAACTCGAAAATCCGTGGCGCAAGCACGGCAATATTCCGCTGTAAGGGGTCGGACGCATGTTCAAGAAAATCCTCATCGCCAATCGCGGCGAAATCGCCTGCCGCGTGATCAAGACCGCCCGCAAAATGGGCATCAAAACCGTCGCCGTCTACTCCGAAGCGGATAAGGACGCGCTGCATGTCGAAATGGCCGATGAAGCGGTGTTCATCGGCCCGCCGCCGACCGCGCAGAGTTATCTGGTGATGGAGCGTATCGTCCAAGCCTGTAAGGATACCGGCGCGGAAGCGGTGCATCCCGGTTACGGTTTCCTGTCGGAACGCCCGGCGTTCTGCGAGGCGCTGGAGAAAGAAGGGATCGTCTTCATCGGCCCGAAGGTGCGCGCCATCGACGCCATGGGCGACAAGATCACCTCAAAGAAATTGGCCAAGGAAGCCGGGGTCAGCACCGTGCCCGGCCACACCGACATCATCAGGGACACCGCTCACGCCCTGGATATCGCCCACAGCATCGGCTATCCGGTCATGCTCAAGGCCAGCGCCGGCGGCGGCGGCAAGGGGATGCGCGTAGCCTGGAATGATGCGGAATGCGCGGATGGCTTTGAACGCGCCACTAACGAAGCCCGCTCTTCCTTCGGCGATGACCGCGTGTTCGTTGAAAAATACATCGAAGAACCGCGCCATATCGAAATCCAGGTACTCGGCGACAGCTTCGGCAATATCGTCTATCTGGGCGAGCGCGAATGTTCGTTGCAGCGGCGGCATCAGAAGGTCATCGAAGAAGCCCCGTCCCCGTTCCTCGACGAAAAGACCCGCAAGGCGATGGGCGAACAGGCAGTGGCGCTGGCCCGGGCGGTGGATTATCAATCCGCCGGCACCGTGGAATTTATCGTCGATGCCAAGCGCAATTTCTACTTCCTGGAGATGAACACCCGCTTGCAGGTCGAGCATCCGGTTACTGAGTACGTCACCGGGCTGGACCTGGTGGAGCAGATGATTCGGGTCGCCGCCGGCGAGAAGCTGTCCTTTACCCAGGATGATGTCAAGCTCAAGGGCTGGGCGATTGAATCCCGCGTGTATGCTGAGGACCCGTTCCGCAACTTCCTGCCCTCGATTGGCCGACTGGTCAAGTACCTGCCGCCCAAGGAAAGCGAAGTGGTGCGGGTGGACACCGGCGTCTACGAAGGCGGCGAAGTGTCGATGTATTATGATCCGATGATCGCCAAGCTGATCACCTATGGAGCAACGCGGGACCGCGCCATCGCCCACATGCGCGATGCGCTCAATGAGTTCTTCATTCGCGGCGTGCAGCACAACATCAGTTTCCTGGCGGCGCTGATGGTGCATACCCGGTTCATGACCGGGCGGATCAGCACCAACATGATCGCCGAGGAATATCCGCA
>JBDHRB010000124.1:0-6726 GCA_039807355.1 Candidatus Competibacteraceae bacterium | reverse complement strand
TGAGTGCGGAACACTCGTAAAACCCCCTTCGGGGGGAACTGCGAAAACCAAGCTCGGTACTCCCATGGGCAATCCTCGGTGAAGCAGAAAAGCCTGATTGTGAAATCAGGAATCCCCGTCCTTCAGGGCGGGGAGGATGTCAATTCTCAAGTGCAGGACATCACCGACTATAAGCGTCTGGAGGCGGAATTACGCGAACAGGCGCTCCGCGATCCACTGACCGGGCTGTTCAATCGCCGCTATCTGGATGAAACCCTGCCCCGTGAATTGAATCGCGCCCAGCGCCAGGGCGAACCGTTGAGCGTCGCCATGCTCGATCTGGATCATTTCAAACGTTTCAACGACTGCTACGGTCACGAAGCCGGCGATGCGGCGTTGCGTGCGGTAGGTGCGCTGCTGCAACGTTCCCTGCGCGCCGGCGACATCACCTGCCGTTACGGCGGCGAAGAACTGACGTTGATTTTGCCCAGCGCGGCGCTGGACGACGCCCAGCAACGCCTGGAAGTGTTGCGGCAGGCGATTATGGAGCTGCGCATAGTCTGCCAGGAGCGCGAGTTGCCGGCGATCACCGTTTCGATAGGGCTGACCGCGGCCAGACCGGATGACACCGATCCTGCCATTGTGCTGGGCCGGGCCGACGCCGCGCTGTATCTGGCCAAGCAACAGGGACGAAATCGGGTTTTTTGCGGAGTCTGAGCATGGAAATCCAGGTGCGCGAAGCGCCGCCGGCGCAGATCACGCCAGCCGCGCCGATTACCGTGTTGCACGGGGTTGGGCCAAAACTCGCCGAACGCTTGCGCCGGCTGGGCGTCCACAGCGTGGAAGATCTGCTGTTGCATTTGCCGTTGCGCTATCAGGATCGCAGCCGCCGGCTGCTGATTGAGCAATTACAGCCCGGCCAGGAGGCGCTGATCGAGGCGCACATCCTGAGCAGCGAAGTGGTGGCGCACCGCCGGCGTTTCCTGCTGTGTCATCTGGCCGATGGAACCGGGGTGTTGACCCTGCGATTTTTCCACTTCAGCCCCGCCCAGCAACAATTACTCGGCCAGCCGGGTCTGCGGCTGCGCTGCTTCGGCGAGGTGCGCCAGGGTTATAACGGCGCACTGGAGATGATTCATCCCGAATGTCGCCGCATTGAAGCGGATACGCCCATCGAGGCGCGATTGACCCCGTTCTATCCCGCCACGGCCGGTCTGCAACAATTCACCCTGCGCCACCTGGCCGAGCAGGCGCTGGCGCACTGCGAAACGTTGTTGCCAGAATGGCTGCCGGCGACGCTGCTGGCGCGGTTGCGCTTGCCGCGCATCGCTGAGGCGGTGCGCTTGTTACACCAGCCGCCGGCGGAGACCTCACTCGCTGAATTGGAAAGCGGTCGGCATCCGGCCCGGCAGCGCCTGGCCTTTGAAGAGCTGCTGGCCCATCAGCTCAGTCTGCGCCGGTTGCGTCAACAGGCCCGGCGTCATGCGGCGCCGCCGCTGGCCGGAAGCGGTCTCAGTCAACGCTTTTTCGCACAACTGCCCTTTACCCTGACCGGCGCTCAACAGCGGGCGCTGGCGGAAATCAGCGCCGATTTGGCCCAGCCGCGCCCGATGCTGCGCCTGCTCCAGGGCGATGTCGGTTCCGGCAAAACCGTGGTGGCCGCCGCCGCCGCCTTGCGGGCGGTGGAAGCCGACGCCCAGGCGGCGTTGATGGCCCCGACGGAATTGTTGGCCGAACAGCATTACCACAATTTTCGTAACTGGCTGGAACCCCTGGGCATTCAAGTCGCCTGGCTGACCGGGCGGTTGACCGGCAAGGCGCGGCGGGCGCTGCTGGAACGCCTGGCGGTCGGGGAAGTTCAGGTCGCGGTCGGCACCCATGCGCTGTTTCAGGAGGCGGTGACCTTTGCCGAACTGGCTTTGGTGATCGTCGATGAGCAGCATCGCTTTGGCGTTCATCAGCGTCTGGCGCTGCGCGAGAAGGGCCGGGGCGGCGGACGTTGCCCGCATCAGTTGATCATGACCGCTACACCGATCCCGCGCACCCTGGCGATGAGCGCCTACGCCGATCTGGACGCCTCGATCATCGACGAACTGCCGCCAGGCCGCCGCCCGGTCAAAACCGTCGCCGCGCCGGATCGCCGCCGCGATGAAATCATCGAGCGGATTCGCCGGGCCTGTCTGGCCGGTCAGCAGGCGTATTGGGTTTGCCCGCTGATTGAAGAATCGGAAATTCTGCAATGTCAGGCGGCGACGGTCACGGCGGAACAGTTGACCACGCTGTTGCCGGAATTGCGCATCGGTCTGGCCCATGGCCGGCTGCCGGCGAACGCCAGGGATGCGGTCATGGCCGGGTTCAAGGCTGGCGCTATTGATTTGCTGGTCGCTACCACGGTGATCGAAGTCGGCGTGGATGTGCCGAACGCCAGTTTGATGGTGATTGAAAATCCCGAACGGTTGGGATTGGCGCAGTTGCATCAGTTGCGCGGTCGGGTGGGGCGGGGAAGCGTCGATAGCAGTTGCGTGTTGCTTTATCGACCGCCCTTGTCCGAAGCTGCCCGCGCCCGGCTGGCGGTGTTGCGGGAATGTCATGACGGGTTTGAAATCGCCCGCCGCGATCTGGAATTGCGCGGCCCCGGCGAAGTCCTCGGCACCCGCCAGACCGGCGAGCAGAATTTGCGCGTCGCCGATCTGTTGCGCGATCAGGATTGGCTGAATGTGGTGCGCCAGACCGCCGACGATCTGTTGCGCGAGGACTCAGAGGCGACCGAGCGGTTGATCCGGCGCTGGATTGGTGCCGGAACCCGCTATGGGGAAGTGTAGCCGCGACTTCAGCGCCGCCGGTCTTCCTCAATTTGCAGCGGCCCTTCAATCGCTTTCGGTTGCGGATGTCGGCTTTCCAGCTTGATGCGCAGCCGCAGATTGTTGGCGGAATCGGCGTGACGGATCGCGGTTTCGTAGCTGATCCTTCCCGCCTCGTAGAGATCGAACAGCGCCTGATCGAAGGTGACGATGCCCTGTTCGCTGGAGCGCACCATCACCGGCTTCAGTTCCTTGACCCGCCCCTGAAAGATCAACTCGGCCATCAGCGGCGTATTGAGCAAGACTTCAACCGCCGGAATCAGCCCGGCCTGATCAATGCGCGGCAGCAGACGCTGGGAAATGAACGCCTTCATGTTGAAGGATAAATCCATCAGCACCTGGGCGCGTTTTTCCTCCGGGAAGAAGTTGACGATGCGGTCGAAGGCCTGATCGGTGTTGTTGGCGTGCAGGGTGGTCAGGCACAAGTGGCCGGTTTCGGCGAAATTGATCGCGTATTGCATGGTCTCCCGGTCGCGGATTTCCCCGATCATGATCACGTTTGGGGCTTGGCGCAGGGTGTTTTTTAAAGCGGTTTCATAGGAATCGGTGTCGGTGCCGATTTCGCGCTGATCGACCAGGCATTGCTTGTGTCGGTGGAAAAATTCAATCGGGTCTTCAACCGTGATGATATGTTCCTGACACTGTTCATTGCGATAATCGAGCATGGCCGCCAGCGAGGTGGTTTTGCCGCAGCCGGTGCCGCCGAGAAAAATCACCAGTCCACGCGGGGTCATGGCGATGTCCTGGAGGATCGGCGGCAGGTTGAGTTCGCTCAGGGTCGGGATTTGTTGTTGAATCAGCCGCAGCACCATGCCGGCGCTGCCGCGCTGGGTGAAGGCGCTCACCCGGAACCGGGCGACATTGGGAAAGTTCATGGAAAAGTTGACTTCGTGGTGCTGGTCGAACTCCCGCGCCTGGCGGTCGTGCATGATCGAGCGCACCAGCAATGCCGTCTGTTGCGGAGTCAAGCGGCGCTCGCCGACCCGATGAATCACTTGATTGACCTTGAGCGCCGGCGGACTGCCGGCGGTGATGAAAATATCCGATCCCTCCAATTCCAGCAGGCGGATCGTCAGTTCGTAAAGATATTGGGTCGCCCGTTCGTGATCATTCACTTCCAATCCCGGAACTTGTTCCATACCGTGCCCCTTTGGCTGATGGATGCTTGATGCGCTCAAAGCGCGATCTTTGCTTTCGAGTGTCGCCCGGTAATTTTATACTGCGCTGTTCCCAGCATCACTTCGAGTGTTTGGTTCCCCCGATGGTTTGACCCGCATCGCCCGCCGCCTACCCGCAGCGCCCAGTCTTGAGGAGAGTATCGTTTTCATGAGCCGTTTTCGTCCCGTATTCCTGTTTTTGATGCTGCTGTGCGCGCTGGGGTGGAGCGTCATCGCGCCGGCGGCGCGTCCCGCTGATTCCAGTCCCTTGTTGCCGGATTTTCGCAAGCTGGTAAAGCAGAATGAAGCATCCGTCGTCAACATCAGCTCGACGCAAACCCCCAGCCGGCGCGCCCGTTCGCCCGGTTTGCCGGAGTTGCCCGGCGGCGAGAATCCCTATCTGGAGTTCTTCAAGCGCTTTTTCCAGGATCGCCCGGAATTGCCCGGCGACCGGCAGGCCAATTCACTCGGCTCCGGCTTCATCATCTCGCCGGACGGCTACATCCTGACCAACGCCCATGTCGCCCAGGACGTGGACAAGATCATTGTCCGACTCAGCGACCAGCGGGAGCGCCCGGCCAAGGTGATCGGCGTCGATGAATTGACCGATGTCGCGGTGCTGAAGATCGAAGGGGAAAATTTGCCGGTGGTCAAGATCGGCGATTCCGACGCGCTGGAAGTCGGCGAATGGGTGCTGGCGATTGGGTCGCCGTTCGGTCTGGAGCGCACCGCCACCCAGGGCATCGTCAGCGCGGTAGGCCGCAATTTGCCCAGCGGCACTTACGTCCCGTTCATTCAAAGCGATGTCGCCGTCAATCCCGGCAGCTCCGGCGGCCCGCTGTTCAATCTGCGCGGCGAAGTGGTCGGGATCAATTCGCAGATTTACAGCAGCACCGGCGGTTATATGGGGCTGTCCTTCGCCATTCCGATCAAACTGGCTATTCAGGTGGTCGAGCAGCTCAAGGCCACCGGCGAGGTGACCCGGGGTTGGCTGGGCATCCTGTTGCAGGCGGTCAACAACGATCTGGCTGAGGCGTTCAAGCTGGACCGTCCACGCGGCGCTTTGGTGGCGCAAATCCTGCCGGACAGCCCGGCAGCCAGCGCCGGCTTCAAGCCCGGCGACATCATCTTGCGCTACGGCGGCGAGCCGGTTGAAGATTCCTCGCAATTGCCGCGCATGATCGGCGTCACCCCGGTGGGTAAAACCATTGCCATGTCGATTCTGCGCAATGGCGAACCGCTGGAAATCAAGGCCACCATCGCCCGGCTGGAGACGGTTGAAGAGAAAGTAGCGACCATGGACGAACACAGCGATCTGCGTTTGGGCATTGTCGTCGCCGACCTCAGCAATGAGCAGCGGCGCGGGTTAAATGCAGAAGATCAGGGCGTACTGGTCGCCAGTCTGGATGAAGGGCCGGCGGCCAACGCCGGGCTGTATCCCGATGACATCATCCTGCAAATCAACCATCAGCCGGTGAAGAGCGCCAACCAGTTTGTCGAATTAGCCAAGGAATTGCCCCGGGGCAAAGTCGTGCCGCTGCTGGTCAAGCGCGAGAATGAATCGCTCTATCTCGCTGTGCGCCTGCCGGAATAGGGAACGCCGTTGAACCCGAATAACTGTCTGGACTTTGAAAAGCCCATCGCTGAACTGGAAGCGATGCTCAAGGAACTGCGCCATCTCAGCGCCGAGCAGGATTTGAACATCAGCGATGAAATCGCCCGGCTGGAAGCCAAGAGCAAGGCGCTCACCGAGTCAATTTTCGCCGCGCTGACGCCCTGGCAAATCGCCCAGATCGCCCGTCATCCGTTGCGGCCCTATACCCTGGACTATATCGAAAGCCTGTTCACCGACTTTCAGGAATTGCACGGCGACCGCGCCTTTGCCGATGATCATGCGATTGTCGGCGGGCTGGCCCGGCTGGAAGGCCGCCCGGTGTTGGTGATCGGCCATCAGAAGGGCCGCGACACCCGAGAAAAGATTTATCGCAACTTTGGTATGCCGCGCCCGGAGGGTTATCGCAAGGCGTTGCGGTTGATGAAACTGGCCGAACGCTTCCGCTTGCCGGTGCTGACCTTCATCGACACGCCGGGCGCGTATCCGGGCATCGGCGCCGAGGAGCGCGGCCAGAGTGAGGCGATTGCGCGCAATCTGTTCGAGATGAGCCGGTTGCGCACGCCGATTCTCGGCGTGGTGATCGGCGAGGGCGGTTCCGGCGGGGCGCTGGCGCTGGGCGTGTGCGACCGGGTGTTGATGTTGCAATACAGCACCTATTCAGTGATTTCCCCGGAGGGCTGCGCGGCGATTCTGTGGAAAAGCGCGGAAAAAGCGCCCGATGCAGCGGAGGCGATGGGCCTGACTGCGGATCGGCTGCTGAAATTGAACCTGATCGACGCGATCATTTCCGAACCGCCGGGCGGCGCTCATCGAGACCCGGCGCAAATGGCCGGGAATGTCCGGGCGGCGTTGCAGGCGCATTTGCAGCCGCTCGACGTACTGTCCATCGACGAGTTGCTGGAGCAGCGTTATCAGCGGCTGATGAGCTATGGGACGTTCAAGGAAGCCGCGCCCGCCACGTCGCTGCAATCCACCTGGCAGAGCAGCGTGGCGGCGTTGCTGGGCAAGGACAAGCCGGTGGATGGCTAACTTTCCCGGTCTTGATGCGGCGCTGGCGCAACTAGCCGCCCGGCCCGGCGTCCGCCGTTTCATCGTCGGCTACAGCGGCGGGGTG
>JBDHRB010000123.1:0-6763 GCA_039807355.1 Candidatus Competibacteraceae bacterium | reverse complement strand
GTGGGAAATGCAGCGTCGTAGTCAGCGGTAATGGGCATTCTAGCTGGCGGCGGCGCCGGCTGATTAGCGCAGGCCGTCAGCACCAGCACGATCAAAACAATAGAGAATCCGCGCAGTCGCATTGGCGCTTCCCCCTTAGGTTACATGATGAAAAGAAAAAGAATTGTAAAACAGGGCGCTGCATCGCCCGCCCGCAGCAGCAAAGTCAGGGCAACGCGCCGGAGAAATTCAAGGCCCAGCGCCCATCGTTGCCGGGCGGCCCCAATAAGCGCATCGCCTGGCGCAGGGCGCGGTTGTCGGCGTCACGAATCGCCGCCTGGCCGGTAAACCGATAACGCCCGTCCGGCATCAGGCTGAACGCGCCCTCCAGGGCTAACGGTCCGTTATTGTCGCGCACTACGCCTGCAATGCCTTGCGGCTCCGCCGGTTTTAGCTGCGCGGTAAAATCTCCCAGCGCCAGCGGCTGGCCCAGCGCCACGCGCAAATCCTGCAACTGCGCCTCGCCCTCTGCGCTCACGGGCCGACCGTCCGGGTTCAGGCGCAACTCACTCAGGGCAAAAGCGACAACGCCTTGCACCGGCAATTGCGGCTGTCCCGCCAATTTGGCCAATTCCGTCAACGGCAAGCGCCCGCTCCACTCGCGGAACCGCAAGCGTTGTCCAAGCTGGATCGCCGCCTTTCCCGCCAAGTCAATTTCAGGATCGTCGATTTTCAGGCGAAATTCCAGCCAACCGCTGAATAAAGTCAATGGCTGCCAGGCCCAGCCCAGGCGTTGCACCTGGACGCTGCGCCAGCGCAAACCGTCCGCTGCGCCAGCAACTGCGCTTCCGTGAACGGTTTGCACGCTGAATCCCGGCAAGCGCGTTGCCAGTGGCCCAGTGATGAAATCCGCCGGGGCCAGTAACAGCAAAAACAGCAGGAACGCCAGCGCAAACAGCAGCAAATAACGCGCCAGGCGGTTCACGGTCGGCTGCCCTGCACAATCAGCCGGGCATTGACCAAGCCGGCGGTTTCAGTGCGTTCTACACTCAGATTAATCAACATCACCCCAGAGTCCCGCTCCAACCCGCCCAGCCAGGGCAGCAGTTGATCGAACGCCACCCGATCCAGCCGGGCGCTGAGTTGCGCATCGCCCTGCGGCGCTATTTGTTTCAGCGCGTTGCCCAGTCCGGCAGCGCGGGCGGTTTGATCGACCAGCGTCAACAACGAGCGTTCCTCGCGCTTCGGCTGCGCCGCGCCGCTCAGGCGTTGTATTTCCTGCGCCGCCTGCCGCATCCAGGCCAAATCGGCGCGCTGTTCAGCGACGCTGTGTTGCAGTTGGCGGTGGCGCAGGCGCAACGGCTCCCAAATCAGCAGATTGGCCAGGATCAGCGCCACGAGTAATGCGCCGCCGCCGATCAGGATACGCTCACGGCCACTCAGGCGTTCCCACCAGGCGTTCAAGACGCGGCCTTTTTCACGGTTACTTTACTATCCATCCGTCCTTCCTGCTGGGTGGTGCGCATTTCCACCCGAATCCCCGGTTGTCGTTCGAGGCGTTGGCGGAACTGATCGAGCAGCGCAGGATTGCCGCCTTCCAGCGCCAGGTCGAGTTGACCATCACGATAGCTCAGGCCGCGCAGGAGAATATCCGGGAAATCCGCCAGCGGCTGACCGCCTTGATACAGTAGTTCAAAAAACGCCGCACCGCTCGCACCGCTCGGCTTCAGCTCACGCAGCCGGGTTTCCAACTGCACGCGGGGATTGACGATGCGGGTCGCCTCCGGGACCGCGGCCCGGTACACCTGCTCGATCTCGGCGCGCAGCGCACGCTGTTCTTGTTGCAAGCGCCGATACTCGTAGGCCAGGCCGACGCCCTGAACGATCAGCCATACCCCGGCCAAAATGGCGCTGGTGCGCCAGGGACGTAGTTGACGTTTCCAAGGCGTCTGTCGGCTGTAAGAACCTTGCAACAGATTCAGCGTCGCATCAGCCCGATAACCGGCGGCGAACAACGCCAAAGCTTCAGTGGCGGTTTCGACCTGACATTCAATCTCCGGCATTGCCAGCGGCAGATCACCCCACAGGCGCAATCGCTGCGGTTGCACCGTGTCCGCCTCGCTCAGGGCCTGGTTGAGGAACCAGTCCAGCGTTTCCGCTTCCGTGACAAAGCCGCTCCAGCGCCCGGTGCGCACGATCACCCGCGCTTGATCCTGCGCAACGCTCCACTCGCCTTCCCGCCACGGCAGGAGCAAAACTTCGGGGATGACCGCCGCCGGGTTCAAACCGGCTTCGGCGCACACCGCCAGCCAGTCGCGCAAAGTCGCCTGATCGACGGTCGCTACCGGCAGGCGATCCCCCTCCGGGATTTGACCGAGCGCGAAATGCACAGTCTCGATATCGTCGATCAGTTGATCTTCCAGAGCGTAAGGAGCCGCTTTCGCCCACAGCGCACGGCGCTGACTGGGCAGAATCATCCGATGCAGGGTGACGGCCTCGCCCGGCGCGACCAGCAACAGGCGCACGCCGCCGACTTGATCGGCCAATTCGCGCAAGGGGCCGCGCTGGACTTGGCCTTCGGGGCGCAGCCATTCCGCCTGATCCGGGGAATGAAAACGAAAAAAGCAAAAAGGAGCGGGCACGTATTTAGTCCGGGTTGCCAAAACTGCGCCGCAGGACGCGAACGCGGTTTTCATCGCGGAACAGTGTACTGGATAAGACGGCGCGTCCATCGCCGAGGCGCACTTCAACCTGCAATAAAAAATACTGACTGTCGGTACTGAGCAGCGCCTTGGTCGGAGCGTCTGGCGTCAGTTGAGCGGCGTTGAGAAATTCATCGACATTTTGATAACCCTGCGCCGGGCGCTCTTTCAACACCCGTTCTATATCGGCGGGTTGCGCGTGTTCATCGAGCGCCGCCAGCACTGGCGCGGGCGCGGTATTAACGTTCAACGGCGTTCCCGGCGGCAGTGCGCAAACCAGCGCCGCTAGTCGCTCATAAACTTCCGGGTCAACGCCTTTAATCAGACGCAGCTCCGAGATACTGAGCATCGGTTGATTGGCCGCCAGATAGGGAGGATTGCGCACCGTATATTCGCTGTCCTCCGCACCATCGGGAAACAGCGGATCCGTATCGGGGTCGATCCAGTCTGCTATCGCCTGGGCCAGCTCTGGATTCACTTGCACATGGTTGAGCAGACGTTGCAGCACTTTAAGCTGCTCCGGGTGAATTTTCCCCTGGCCCGCCGATTTCTCAGCGTCCGGCGAATTGGGCGGATTGGGCGATGGCGGCTTTTCCGCGTCCGGGTCGGTTTTCTGCGACTCCGGGGCGGCTTCGGGCGGCTCAGGCGCAGCGCCCGACGCCGCCTGCCACAGGTTATTCAGATTGAAACAACCCTGCAAGTCGCGGATTTTCCCTGACAATTCGCCGTTTTCCACCGGCAGCATCGGCGGCAGATTGGCCCAGGCTTCGCCAGGATGATCAATCACGCTGTCTCGCCGGTCGCGCAGCAAAATCAGTCCAGCCCATTGTTCGACGCCCAGCGTGTACAAACGGGCCTGCTGCTGATGCTGGAGAACCGTGCTGCGGCGCAGGGCGATTTGCTGGATCATCGACAGACTGACCGCCGTCATGCTGGCCAGAAAGACGATCAGCAGCACGGTGATTAACGCGACGCCGGATTCAGCCGGGCGGCCCGCCTTAACCCGGCAGCAGCAACAAGCGGGTAATCGCACCCCAATCCTCCAGCGTCAGCGTCATTTCCAGCGCACGCGGCAGCGCGTTCAAATCAGGCGGGCGATCCGTAGCGCCGGTATCCGCCAGCGGCCATTCATTTCGCCACTCCCCCTGCGCATCGAGAAACCGCACCCGGAATTCGCGCACCTGATCGAGCAATACCGTTTCTCGCGGGGCCTGGGCGGCGCCGCGATCCAGCACTTCCCAGTGCAGCCGCCACAACCGCCCTTCATGCAGTCGATAGGCGATGCGCTGTACGGTGGCGCGGGGCTGGCCGAGCGGATTGTCCCAGCCGGCGCGGGTCAGAATCAGCGCCTCCTCCAGCAGCGCACCGCCGCGCAAAGCTGGCTGGGGATCGCCATACTCATCGCGGACGCTGCGCGGGAGCGCCTGTTGAATATCCTGTTCCAGACGAAATACCGCCAGTTGCAGCGCCGCCAGCCGCCGGTTTTGCTGCTCTACCACAGCGCGGGTCAACAAGACGTTGCTCAAGCCGTTGTAAGCCGCCGTGGCCATAATGGCGAATACCGCCAGCGCCACCAGCAATTCCAGCAGGGTAAAACCAGCGCCGCGCCTCATTGTTTTCGCTCCCCGGAGCGGGACGACGGGGTTGCAGAAGAAGAATCGGTTGGCGGATTGGCCGGCTCCTCGGACGGGGGATGCGCTTTGAAGGCGGTCAACGCGCTTAGAATCGCGTCGCTGGCGGCGGCGCGCACAGTAACGTCGATCCGGCGCAAATCGGCATCATCGGTTTTGGCAAAGCGAATCCGCCAGCGCCAGACCCGATTGGCTAATTCAACGCGGCCATCGCGCAAGCCTTCCTCAGGCCAGGGTTCCGGGTCCAGCAACCGTTCGCTGACCTGATTCAGCGCCACCCAACCGGCCAGGGTTTGATCGCGCAGCGCCGCCGTGTTGGCGATACTTTGGGTTGCCGCGCTGATGATTGCGCCCATGGCGATAGCCAGCACCGCCAGCGCGACCAGCACTTCCAGCAGGGTAAAACCGGCGGCTCGCCTCATCGCGTCACCGCGCCGACCGTCAACCGGCCCAAGGCGTCGCCCGCCACCCGATACAACGGCGCATCGAGCGACTGATCCCCGGCGAGGCTGAATACCGCAACAAACTCGGTGGCTTCGCCGCTGTTGAGCAACACCACTTGAGGAACGCGGGGTTTTTCCAGCGGCACCGGACGATTCTCCACCCACAGGCCCAGGGTAATATCTTCAGGCCATTCATGGCGAATCAGCGCCGCCGTAGCGTCCGGCGCTACCCAAGCGCCTTGCTCATCCAACATTAAAATCGCATAACCCTGTCGGCTGAACTGAACGCCGCGCAGCTCCCCGGTTAAAATCGCTTCCTGCTGCTGCAATTCCAGCAGCGCCGCCAAACGCTGCCCTTCCTGAGCCAGACGATCCTGCGGGCCGCCGCCGACCGACAATACGGCGATGCTGGCCAGGATGCCGATCAACACCAGCGTCACCATGATTTCCAGCAAGGTGAAACCCCGACACGGCGCGATCAATTCATCCGGCCTCAACGTTGCCCAAGCGGCCCAGATTCAGCGCCGCGCTTCACTCATCGAGATTCCAGTTGCCAATGTCGGCGTCGATGCCCTCGCCGCCCGGCTGACCGTCCGCGCCCAGCGAATAGATGTCCAACGGACCGTGCTGGCCGGGACTGAGATATTGATACGGTTTACCCCAAGGGTCTTTGGGTACTTTGTCCAGATAGCCGCCTTCCTGCCAGTGCGGCGCATCTGCCGGTTTCTGCACCAGTGCCTCCAGACCCTGTTCAGTGGTCGGATAGCGGAAATTGTGCAGCCGGTACAAATCCAGTTGATTCTTGATGACCCGGATATCCTGCTTGGCCTTGACCACCCGCGCCTTGTCCGGGTTGTCCATGATGCGCGGCACCACGACCGCCGCCAAAATACTCAGAATGACCACCACCACCATCACTTCAATCAGGGTAAAGCCGCGCCCCCAGCGCGGTGAGTTGCGCCGCACTGGCCGAGAGCTGATTAACCACATGGGAATCTCCTCAAGCGAGGTCTGGAACCGGCCATCAGGCGCGGCCCAGTCGATATAAAGCGATTTCACCCAACAGATTCGGCCAGACCTGCGCCCCCAACCAAGGACGGTGGGCGTGATCCAGCACCATACGCTGCAAGATGTCGATGTGCTTATGGCGACACAGTTTTTCAAAATCGCGCAGGGTGAACAGATGCACATTCGGGGTGTTATACCACTGATAAGGCAGGGTTTTACCTACTGGCATCAGACCTTGCACGGCAATCTGCACCCGGCAGCGCCAGAAACCGAAGTTGGGAAAAGTGACAATCCCCTGCCGCCCGACCCGGAGCATCTCATCCAGCAACCGCTCGGTGTGGCGGACCGCCTGCAAAGTTTGCGTCATCAGCACATAGTCAAAGCTGCTATCGCCGAAATCTTCCAATCCCGCTTCCAGGTCGGCGTGAATGACGTTCACCCCGGCCTGAATGCATTTGACAATGTTGCCGGCGTCGATTTCCAGCCCATAGCCGGTGACTTGCCGGTGTTCATGCAAATAGGCCAGCAACGCGCCATCGCCGCAGCCTAAATCCAGCACGCGGGCGCCGGGACGAATCCAGCCGCTGATTAACTCCAGTTCAGGCCGCATCGGGGTTCACCTCGCGGGCGACCTGCGCCAGATAGCCGCGCAGGGTGTCGTGATACAGCGGAATCGGCATCAGGAATGCGTCGTGGCCATAATCGGAAGGAATCTCGGCATAGCTGACTTCGCGCCCGGCCCGCACCAATGCCCGGACAATCTCCCGCGAGCGGGCCGGCGAAAACCGCCAGTCGCTGGTGAAGGAGATGACCAAAAAGCGCGCCTGCGCCCGATGGAAAGCGGCGGACAAATCTTGGTCGAAATCCGCCGCCGGATCGAAATAGTCCAGGGTCTTGGTCATCAGCAGATAGGTGTTGGCGTCGAAGCGGTCCACGAACGCCTTGCCCTGGTGGCGCAAATAACTTTCCACTTCAAACTCGGTGTCGAAATTGAAATTAG
>JBDHRB010000122.1:0-6807 GCA_039807355.1 Candidatus Competibacteraceae bacterium | reverse complement strand
GGGTTATCAGCCCTTGTTTGAACTGGTGGATTTTCTGGTCAACGTCGAGCATCGCCAGGGGCGCGGCATTTTCGCCGAGGCCATGGTCAAGCTGAAAGTCGGCGAGGAAGTGCTGCACACCGCCGCTGAAGGCAACGGCCCGGTCAACGCGCTGGACCTGGCGCTGCGCAAGGCGCTGATCGGTCATTATCCGGCCATCGCCTCATTCCATCTGGCCGATTACAAAGTGCGCATTCTGGAAGGCGAGAACGGCACTGAGGCGATTACCCGGGTGCTGATTGACACGCGCAACACCACCCGGATGTGGAGTACGGTCGGCGCCAGCGCCAACATCATCGAAGCCTCCTGGCAGGCGCTGGTGGACGCGGTGGAATACGGGTTGTCCGTGGCGCATTGACGCCGGAACGCCGATCCCTGTCGATGATTTCCTGCCCCCCTAAATACCCGGAGATATTTCAATGCAGTGGAGAAGCCTTTCCAGATGGATCGCCGCCAGTCCGGCGATTATGGGATTGAGCGTTTTGGCGATGAGCGTTCCTGTTACTGCCCAGGCGGCGGACATGCAGTGTCGCGGAACTATTCATCGCGCCGGCGATGACATCACATTTTCTGTGCCCTGGAGTCCCAATACCGGCTTTGAACAGCGGGTGCAATTTCGCAATGCCCGCACCGGCGCCGGGATGTCGCAATCCTCGCGGTTACGCTTTGACCGGAAGAATGATAAAGGCCAGCGGATTTATCGCGGCAACGTCAGCGGCATGGCCGACGTGACGTTGATTAATCTGTCGCGGTTTTTCAAACCCCGGCCTGGCGGGCAGATTTCGCTGAATTTTGACGGTCAGTGGGGACGCGGAACCTGCTCCAATCGTCGTTGATCCAACGCGCTGCTTCAGCGTCGTCTGATTTTAAAACCCTTTTCTCTGCCGTTTCAGGAACGGCGAGGCGCTTGTTACGGAATCCTTATGAAAGCCAATCTTGTTTTACTCCCCGGCGACGGCATCGGCCCGGAAGTGGTCGGCCAGGCGGTGCGGGTGCTGGACGCCATTGCCAGCCAATTCCGCCACGACTTCACTTATCAGGAACGGCTGATGGGCGGTTGCTCCATCGACCGCTTGGGTTCATCGCTGACCGAGGAAACTCTGGCGGATTGCCAGGCGGCGGATGCAGTGTTGCTCGGCGCGGTGGGCGGGCCGAAATGGGATGACCCGAACGCCAAGGATCGCCCGGAACGCGGACTGCTGGCCTTGCGCAAGGGCTTGGGCGTATTCGCCAATCTGCGCCCGGTCAAGGTGCATCCGGCGCTGCTCGACGCCTCGCCGCTCAAGCCGGAAAAACTGGCCGGGGTAGATATTCTCGTCATCCGCGAATTGACCGGCGGTTTGTACTTCGGCTGGCCGAAGGGCCGCGATGTCAAGGATGGCCGCGAGCGCGGCGTCGATACCCTGGAATATTACGATTACGAAATCCGCCGGGTGCTGGAGCTGGCCTTCAAACTGGCTCAGGGCCGGCAGCGCAAAGTCACGTCGGTGGACAAGGCGAATGTCCTGGAATCGTCGCGGCTGTGGCGGCAGATTGCCGTGCAGGTGGGCGCGGAGAACCCGGAGATCGCGCTGGAGCATATTCTGGTGGATACCGCCGCCATGCGCCTGATTACCGGGCCAGCTTCGCTGGATGTGGTGGTCACCGAGAACATGTTTGGCGACATTCTCACCGACGAGGCTTCCGTGCTGGCCGGTTCGATGGGCATGTTGCCGTCGGCCAGTCTGGGCGCGGGTCGAGTCGGACTGTATGAGCCGATTCATGGCTCCGCCCCCGACATTGCCGGGAAAGGCATCGCCAATCCCATTGGCATGATTCTGTCGGCGGCGATGCTTTTACGCCACTCGCTGGGTCTGGAAGCAGAAGCCGCCGCCATTGAAAAGGCGGTGGATGAGGCGATCACCGCCGGGGCGCGCAGCGCTGATCTCGGTGGCAAGCTGACCACGACCCAGATGGCCGACGAGATTATCCGCCGGCTGTAAACCGCTCTCTCCTGACCTGAACCGGAGTTTCTCGGTTCAGGTCGCCGCTGATCGCGCCGCACCGCTGAACCCTCGCGCCGCTGGCTTGCCAAAAGGCCGGAATCGTCTTTTCCGAACCTTGCCGCTGATTACGGAATTCCCATGCGTAAAAATCGCCTGATCGTTCTTGCCGTCTGGTTGAGCGCCAGCCCGCTGGCCGTCGCCGCGCCGGTGCATGAATTTACTCTGGACAACGGCCTGAAAGTGCTGGTGCGCCAAGACCATCGCGCCCCGGTGGTGGTCTCGCAGGTCTGGTACAAGGTCGGCTCCAGCTACGAACCCAGCGGCCTGACCGGCATTTCCCACCTGCTGGAACATTTGATGTTCAAAGGCACGCCCAACGTGCCGGGCGGCGAATTTTCCCGCCTGATCGCCGCTAATGGTGGAGACGAGAACGCTTTCACTAGCCGCGACTACACCGCCTATTTCCAAACCTTGGAAAAGGAGCGGCTGGAACTCAGTTTCCGTCTGGAAGCGGACCGGATGCGCCATTTGCTGTTGAAGCCGGAAGAGGTCGCCAAGGAAGCGCAAGTGGTCGCCGAAGAGCGCCGGTTGCGTACTGAAGATCAACCGGAGGCGCTGACCCAGGAGCGGTTCCAGGCCGCCGCCTATGTCACCAGTCCTTACCGCAATCCGATCATTGGCTGGATGCAGGACATTGAATCGATCCAGCCCGACGATTTGCGCCGCTGGTATCAGCAATGGTATGCGCCGAATAACGCCACCCTGGTGGTGGTCGGCGATGTCGATCCCGCTCAGGTGCGGGCGCTGGCGGAGAAGCACTTTGGCCCGCTGCCGCCCAGCGAACTGACCCCGCCCCGCCCGGTCAGCGAGATTCCGCAAAAAGGCGAGCGGCGCATCGTGGTCAAGACTCCGGCGGAACTGCCTTATGTGGCCCTCGGTTACAAGGCGCCGACCCTGAAAACCGCCGCCGAAGCCTGGGAACCCTACGCGCTGGATGTGCTGGACAGCATTCTCGACAGCGGCAACAGCGGACGGATCAGCCGCAATTTGATTCGCGGCTCCCAAGTCGCCGCCGCTGCTGGAACCGGCTACACCACAACCTCGCGGCTGGAGGAATTATTCATGCTGGCCGGCAACCCCGCGCCGGGCCGCAGCAGCGCCGAGTTGGAGCAGGCGCTGCGTGCTGAAGTCGCCAAATTGCGCGAAGAGTTAATCAGCCCTGAAGAATTGGCCCGGGTGGTCGCGCAAGTCACCGCCGCTGACGTGTATCAACAGGATTCGCTGTTTTATCAAGGGATGCGCCTGGGCATTCTGGAAACAGTCGGTCTGGGCTGGAATAAGCTGGAGGATTATGTGCAGCGGATTCAGGCAGTCACCCCGGAACAGGTGCGCGAAGTCGCCCGCAAGTATCTGACCGATGACCGGCTGACCGTGGCGATCCTGGAGCCATTGCCGCTGGAAGGCCGACCGCCGGCGGCTTCTGGCGCGGCGCTGAATCATGCCGTGCGCTGATTTCCGCCATTTCCGCTGTTTCCCTGAAGGAATCTTGCCGCCATGCCTGTTTTGAAATCATTATCCTCCGGCGCTTTCGTGGCGCTATTGCTGCTGGCCTCCGGGCTGGCGGTTGCTGTCCCGGAAATTCAGCACTGGCGCACCGCCAATGGCGTTCCGGTTTACTTCATCCCCGCCCGCGAATTGCCGATGGTCGATGCGCAAATCCTGTTCAACGCCGGTTCGGTGCGCGATGCCGGCAAACCCGGATTGGCCAAGCTGACCAGCGCCTTGCTCGAGGAAGGCGCTGGCGACTGGTCGGCGGATGTCATCGCCGAGCGGCTGGATCGGGTCGGAGCGCGTTTCAGCGCCAGTTCGCGGCGCGATTCGGCGGCGCTCTCATTGCGCAGCCTCGTCGATCCGCGTTATCTGCAACCGGCGGTGGAAACCATCGCCCGTTTGCTCAAGGAACCGACGTTTGCCCCGGACGCGCTGGAACGGGTGCGCCAGCAGATGCTGACCGCGCTCCAGGAACGCGCCCAGTCGCCCGGCGCGATAGCCCAAGACGCCTTTTTCAAGGCGCTCTACGGCGATCATCCCTACGCAACGCCGCCTGAAGGAACCGCAGCCAGCCTGAACGCGCTGACCCGCGCCGACGTTCAGGATTTCCATCGCCGCCACTATGTCGCCGCCAATGCGGTGATTGCCCTGGTCGGCGATCTGGATCGGCCCGCCGCTGAAGCGTTGGCCAACGCCCTGGTCGGCGGGTTGCCCCAAGGCGAGCCGGTTCCGCCGCCGCCGCCGGTTCCCCCAGTTCCCGCCAGCCAGACCCTCCGCATTGCCCATCCATCCAGCCAGAGTCATATTCTGATCGGCCAGGTCGGGGTGAGTCGCGCCGATCCCGACTATTACGCGCTCTATCTGGGCAATCACGTCCTCGGCGGCAACGGGCTGGTTTCGCAACTGTCCCAGGAGATTCGGGAAAAACGCGGACTGGCCTATGGAGCCTATAGCGCCTTTGCGCCGATGCGCCAGGCCGGCCCATTCCTGATCAATCTGCAAACCCGCAACGATCAGGTGGATACCGCCCTCGACGTGGCGCAAACCACGTTGCGTGAATTTACCGCCAAAGGCCCGGATCCATCAGTGCTGGAAGAAGCCCGGAAAAACATTACCGGCGGCTTCGCCCTGGACATCGCCGGCAACGGCAAGCTGGCCAATGCTCTGGGGGGCATCGCCTTCTATGGCCTGCCGCTGGATTACCTGGAAAATTACATCAGCCGGATCAATGGCATCAGCCTCGATCAGGTGACTGACGCCTGGCGGCGGCATCTCCAGCCAGACCGGTTGATTACCGTGATCGTCGGCGGTCCCGCCGCCGCGCCAAACCTACCGAGCACGCCGGGTTCATGAAGCCGCGCCAGCGTCCAGCCAACCAGTTGCGCCTGATCGGCGGCCAGTGGCGCAGCCGACGCCTGGAGTTTCCCGACCTGCCGGGATTGCGCCCAACCCCGGATCGGGTGCGGGAAACCCTGTTCAACTGGCTGGCTCCGCGATTACCTGGGGCGCGTTGTCTGGACTTGTTCGCCGGCAGCGGCGCACTCGGCCTGGAAGCCCTGTCACGCGGCGCGGCGGAAACCCTGTTCGTCGAGCAGCATCCGCAAGCAGTCGGCGCACTGCGGGAAAATTTGGCCCGCCTGAACGCCCAGGGCGGGCGGGTTGAACGGGCCGACGCGCTGGACTGGCTACGCCAGCCGGCCACGCCCTTTGAAATTGTGTTTCTTGATCCGCCGTTTGCCGACGGGCTGTTGGAACCGGCCTGCGCCTTGCTGGAACAGGGCGGCTGGCTGACCGCGAACGCCTGGATTTATCTGGAAGCCCCCGCCAATCAAGCTGCGCCATTGCTGCCGGCGGCCTGGTCGCTGCATCGGGAAAAAGTCGCGGGGACGGTCGCTTACCGGCTGGCGCGGCGGTAAAGTTGCCTTGCGCTTGCGCTTTCCTGATAATCCGCGCCATCCCCTCCGCACCGCCAGGAATTCTCCATGTCCGTCGTCGCCATTTACCCCGGCACCTTCGATCCGATCACCAACGGTCATGCCGATCTGATCGAGCGCGGCGCACGCATGTTCGAGCGGTTGGTGGTCAGCATCGCCGCCAATCCCAACAAACAGCCGCTGTTCTCGCTGGAAGAGCGGGTGGAACTGGTCAACGAAGTGGTGGCGCATCTGCCGCATGTCGAGGTGTGCGGCTTCGACATCCTGTTGGTCAACCATGCCAAAAGCATTGGGGCCAACGTGCTGATGCGCGGCTTGCGGGCGGTCGCCGATTTTGAATTTGAATTCCAGTTGGCCAGCATGAATCGCCGGCTCAACCCGCAGATCGAATCGATCTTTCTGACCCCCGCCGAACAATACGCCTTCATCTCATCCAGTCTGGTGCGCGAGGTCGCCAAGCTGGGCGGCAATATTTCGCCGTTTGTCCATCCCAAGGTCGAGGCGGCGCTGGCGGCGAAATTCGCGTCCCAGAACCTTAATAATTGAGTAAAATGCTCAGGAAATTCCTGGCGGCCTCGCGCTCGCCGGGCGTTTCATTTGTTTGAAACAAAATGAGGAGCCAGCCATGGCGCTAATGATTACTGACGAATGCATTAACTGTGATGTGTGCGAGCCGGAATGCCCGAACGAAGCGATTTCTCAAGGCGAAGAAATTTATGAGATCGACCCGAACCTCTGCACCCAGTGCGTCGGTCACTACGATACGCCGCAATGCATCGAAGTCTGCCCGGTGGATTGCATCATCCCGGACCCGAGTCACCCGGAAACCGATGAACAGTTACGGGAAAAGTATGAGCGGTTGAGCAGCGCCGCCTGAAGGTAAAACCCCATCACTGCGCCGCCTCCCCTGGAAGCCGGGGAGGCGCTCCTGCCTGAAACCGCCGGTTTTCAGCGCCCGGCCTTGAGCCGTTGCCAATAGCGGTCGTAAATCGACAACGCCTCACCGACATCGGTCTGGAACTCGGCGTTCTGCAAATCCTCATCGGTCGGATAGATCACCCGGTTATTGCGCATTTTTTCCGGCAGCAACTGGATCGCCGCCAGATTCGGCGAGGAATAGCCGACTTCCTCGTTGATCTGCTTGGCGATCTCCGGGCGCAGCACAAAGTCGATGAATTGATGCGCCGCGTCCACATTTTGCGCGCCGGCGGAAATCACCAGGCTGTCCACCCACAGGGTGGCGCCTTCCTTGGGATAAGCGTACTGGATTTTCGGGTTTTCCAGACTGGCCTGAAACA